>JAZNDZ010000060.1:0-5086 GCA_045588345.1 Bacteroidaceae bacterium | reverse complement strand
ACAGCAAAACTGCGTCTTAATTTCCTGTTTGAGACAATTGGGCTGATTCTTGTATCACTCATTGTTGCAGCAGGCATTGTGGCACTGTTTGCTGATACACCACTTAAAGAGTATATCTCGACTTCGGTTGCCATCAACGAGAATTGGTCGTTGGCAGGTGCAATTGCTTTGGGTGTAATTCTCTTCGGTGTAGTGGTTTCGTTATACCCTGCGTGGTATATTACCGGATTCTCGCCAGCATTTGTTGTCAAAGGTGATTTCTCTGCATCAAAATCCGGTCGCGTCTTGCGTTATACGCTTGTAGGAGTGCAATATTTCATCTCCATTACATTGATTATCTGCTCGTTTTTTATCTACCGTCAGCATCAATATATGCTTACGCGTGATATGGGTTTTGACAAAGAGAACATCTTGACAGTAGAAATACCATACGAAGCGACTTATGGCTGGACAAAAGAGGATGGTATCACAATGGACTATACAAAGCGCAATGCTTTGGAGGATAAACTCAGACAGAATCCTCAAATTAGAGATGTTGCTTGGGGACAGGGAGAGTTTATTTCTGGCGGTAGTATGCAGTGGTCGCGCAAGACCGAAGATGGACAACATGTCACTTTCAGAGTATATCCGGTATCTTGGAACTTCTTGCAGGTAATGGGGATTGACATTGTCGAAGGCCGTGACTTTCTCTCTTCTGACAATGAGGTGATGACAGGTACAATGATATTCAACGAGAAGGCTGCTAAAGACATGAATCTTTCTCCTGATAGTAAAATACAAGGTCATATCAGCAACATGCAAACACAAGTAGTCGGTATTTGTGAGGATTTTGATTTCCAATCAGCCCAAAACACCATTAAACCGTATGTTTTTGTTGTCTTTGGCCAGTATGGTTGGGACTTGCCTCGCAGGGCTTATATACGTACTGTTGCGGGTGCCGATATTGCGCAAGTAAGAGAGTATATACATCAAACGATTGTTGGTTTTTCTCCCGATGTTGTGCCGGAGAATATTAATGTAAGATTCTTTGATGATGAGATTGAATTTATTTACCAGAAGGAGGATAAACTTTCGACACTTGTTACGCTATTCTCGTTCTTGTCGATTATTATTTCAATTATCGGAGTATTCGGTCTGGCACTGTTCGAAACACAGTATCGCCGCCGCGAGATAGGCATACGTCGAGTTCATGGGGCATCAGTAGGTGAGATACTTGCGTTCTTCAACCGCAAATACCTCTATATCGTGGTTCTCTGTTCGGCAGTGGCAATACCTGTGAGTTATTGTATAATCGACAACTGGATGCAGCTGTATGTCTATCGCACTCCAATGTCGTGGTGGGTATATGCTTTGGCTGTGGGAGTAATCCTGTTGATTACTATCATTACCGTTTCTCTTCGCTCGTGGAGTGCAGCGAATGAGAATCCTGTCGATGCCATTTCGCGGTAAATAAAAGAACGAGATTCTTTCCTTCGGTCGGAATTGCATATATATTGCATTTTGTCATATTGAGCGAAGCGAAATATCTCAAAAGATAAGACAATTAATATTAATAACTAAAAAAATACGATTATGCTTAAAGTAGAAAATTTGAAGAAGAGTTTCTTTACAGAAGAGATTGAGACAATTGCTCTTAACGGTGTTTCTTTTGAAGTTAAAGAGGGTGAATTCGTGGCTGTTATGGGCCCCTCGGGTTGCGGAAAGTCAACGTTGCTCAATATCTTGGGCTTGCTCGATAACCCGACAGGCGGAAAATATACCTTGCTTGACAAGGAGGTTGGAAACCTGCGCGAGAAGGAGCGTACACAGTTCCGCAAAGGCAATCTCGGTTTTGTGTTCCAGTCGTTCAACCTTATTGATGAGATGACTGTATTCGAGAATGTTGAACTTCCACTTGTATATATGGGTGTGAAGGCCTCTGAACGTAAGCAGCGTGTCAACGAAATTCTTGAGCGCATGAACATCTCGCATCGTGCCGGACACTTTCCTCAGCAGCTCTCCGGCGGTCAACAACAGCGTGTAGCAATTGCACGTGCCGTAATATCCAACCCCAAACTTGTGCTTGCCGATGAGCCGACAGGTAACCTTGACTCAAAGAACGGTCAGGAGGTTATGCATCTTCTTCAGGAGCTCAACCGTGAAGGAACAACCATCATTATGGTTACTCACTCCCAGCACGATGCGCAGTATGCATCGCGTACTATCTGCTTGTTCGATGGACAGATAGTTACTGATGTGGCAAACAAACTGTAGGAAAACCATTGTACCGGGCAAATACTGCGTTACGCTTGTTCCTGCGGTGCTCATTTACGTTTAGTAAACTGCGCGAATATGTCATTCTAAGCAAGGTGAAGGAATCCAAAAAGGATGACATAGTATGCGAGACATCTCAAACAATAGACTGAATTTAAACAACTTTTATGCAAACACTGAATTATTCATTCCGTTACTTGTTGAAAAGACGTGGCAACACTTTGGCAAGGGTTCTCTCCTTGTCATTGGGTGTGGCTGTCGCACTTCTTGTATTCTCATACGTGGGGCTTAACTTCTCTTTCAATAAATTCTTTCCCAACAAAGAGAGGGTGTTCCAGGTTTGGGAACAATCGCCTAAGATTGGCGGAATGGCACATAAAATGGTTAACCCGCTTGCTCCGAATCTTGTCGCTGATATACCCCAGGTTGAGGCTGCTGTACACTTCATTGAGGTGCAAAAGATATTTGGCACTACAGACAATATTATGGAGGCTACAGCATTACAGACAAACAGCACTCTTTTCGATGTCCTTGACTTTGGGGTTGTCAGTGGCGACCCGCACAGAATATTGAGCAGTGAGGGCAATGCTGCCGGTGAGATAATGATTTCGGAGCGTCTTGCCAAGAAGATGTTCGGCGATGAGGACCCACTTGGCAAGAAGTTGGGGCTGAATGTTGTTGCCGGTGTCTTTGAAACGCCACGTGTGAATCAGTCTATAGGTGATTTTGATATACTTGAGCACTTGCCGTATGATGAGGATGATGAGATATGGACCGGACAGGACAGCTATACGACATTCATCAAACTATGTGAGGGTGCCGATATTGCCGAAGTTGAGGCTGCTATGCCTGAATTTATAAGAAAGCATGGCATTGAGGAGCATTGCAAGGAGTGGCAGATTACATACTGTTTTGTACCGCTCACATCTACAATCTATGTAGAGAGTGATGTAATGCAGATGCAGATGATATATTCGGCAATAGCTTTGGTGGCTCTCATCGTAGCCTGTCTCAACTATGTGCTGTTGACAATATCCTCGCTTGCCGAGCGCAGCCGTACAATAGCTACAATGAAGTGTAACGGTGCTTCGCGCAGAACAGTATTCAGCATGCTGCTTGCCGAGACGTTCCTCATTCTGCTTGCTTCTGTGGCCGTTGCCGTCATTCTTATAACAAGTTTGCACAGCCAGATATTCGACCTCTTCGGGTACAGGATAAGCGACCTCTTTGCACTGGGTCGTATATGGATACCTCTTGTCGTGTGCCTGTTGGCTTTTGCGGTTGCAGGTGTTGTGCCGGCTGTGATATTCTCAGCAGTGAGCATAGACTATGCTTTCCGCCGCGGAGGGGACAACAGGGCATGGTGGAAGAAGTCACTGCTCTTCTTGCAGGTAACAATGGCTGTTGCGGTTGTCATATTCCTCATGGTAAGCAACAGGCAGGTGTCTTATATAATGAATTCCGATTACGGCTACAAGTTCGACAGGCTCATGGCACTTGAACTTTCGACCGAGATTAAGGATGCCGGGGTAATTGCCGACAAATTGCGCAGCCTGCCTTTTGTGGAGAATGCAGGAATGTCGTCTTCATCACCCTTGTCGGGATATTCGGGAATGCCATGTGTCGATGAAGAGGGGAATTTGCTCTTCTCGTGCCGTTGGGATATAGTTGATGAGAATTATGTACCGTCAATGCAGATGAAGATTGTGCAAGGACGTAACTTCCTGCCTGCCGATGGTGCCGACAAGGTCATTGTAAACGAGACGTATGTTGAGATGCGCGGGTGGCAAGATTCTCCCATAGGTAAAATCATATACGACAGTTCTATGGTGCCTTTTGAGATTGTGGGTGTCATTGCCGACTACCGCATGATGAGTACCGGCGTGGCAAAACCAATTGTTCTGCATACAGTGCCTTACCTGAGCGACCTGGCTCCTGAATACAGAGTAGTGGTACTTTACAATATTCTGATGAAGGAGATTGACGATGAGAATGTGAAGGTTCTCGACGAGGCCATAGCATCGGTATATGATGGCTACTACAAGTATAAGATTATACCTTACAGCGAGTGGATAGATATAACGTTTGCTCCCGTTAAGCGCATGCGCAACGGAATGGTTGTTGTTGCAGCAGTTGTCTTGCTTATTGCTTTCATTGGCCTTTGCGGTTATCTGCAGGGCGAAATGGCGCGTCGACGCAAGGAGATTGCCGTGCGCAAGGTGTGTGGTGCCTCAACAGCCGAGGTGCTTATGGTTATTGGAACAAGGCTCCTGTGGATTGTGCTTCCTGCGGTAGTGTGTGGTGTAGCCATTGCTGTGTGGCTCAATGAAGAGTGGCTCTCTACTCTTGCACAGATGCGCTGCAGTGTGCCTATGTGGATATATATTTCCGGTGCATTTCTGGTGGTTGCTTTTGTATATGCATTGCAGTTGTTGCTCTCATGGCGTGCCGCAAGCGAGAACCCTGTGGAGATGATAAAAAGGAATAATTGAGTAACAAATACACTATGAAAATAGCATTTAAGAACTTCTTGACAACATTGAAGCGCTACAAGGTAGCTTCAATGCTTAATGTGTTGGGCCTTACCCTCGCCTTTGTAGCGTTCTACATTATCGCATCGCAGGTGTACTACACGCTGACCTACAACAGCACGCTCAAAGATGCCGACCGCACCTATCTTATCTCGCCAAATTTTGGTGGAGATAAAAATGATATTAAGTGGAGTTCTAATTCGCCTGGCAACTTGGCGTATGAGGCTGCCGATCAATTCCCCGATGCTGAGGAGGTGGCTTCGTATGCACCATATCCAGCAATTAGCCGCATCTGGATAAAG
>JAZNDZ010000059.1:0-4545 GCA_045588345.1 Bacteroidaceae bacterium | reverse complement strand
AAGTCTCCTTCTTTTGTATGAGGCGTGAATAAAAAGTAAAGTTCAAGGCTTGTGAAGGCTTCAAAACCGCAGTTTACTAAGCGTAAATGAGGATTTTGAAGCCAAACGTAACGTAGAAATTTGCTTTTTAGTCACCCTCATGTGGCTGTATCTTTGCTTTATAATTAATTGTAGTTATGACACATTCTCGCAATCATAGCCATGGCGGAGGGCTGAAGAATTGTGTAATGACAGGGCTTTGCCCTTATTGCTCAAAAGAATATAACTGCAGTTCAACCATCTTCCGGCCGGCATCGAATGCCTTTTTCAAGTCCTCTTCCCAATGGGCATCGCGCCAGGCATGCTTTGCCTTTTCGGAGAAGCTGCCGAGTTCGTAATTGTCGTATTTTACTACCTGGCAGGTGTTGTAGCCGACGATGCGTTCGGGCTCGCCGAGGGCTGTTGTCATGCACCATTCCATTGTGCCGAAATGGTTGCTGTTGTTGCGCTCAGGAGTGCCGTTCATTGTCTCAATAAGCACAACGGGCATACGCTTTGGCGCTGTCAGGCTGTAATCGTTGTACGAGAGCCACGGGAATGAGAGACGCTCCAGAAAAGCACGCATCAGCCCAGTCACCTCGCCAAAATATATGGGTGAACCAAGCACAAGGCCGTCGGCATTGGCTATTTCTTCCAGCACTGGAGTCAGCGCATCCTTAAACTTGCATATATT
Organism: Bacteroidaceae bacterium; assembly: GCA_045588345.1. Classification (GTDB taxonomy): domain Bacteria; phylum Bacteroidota; class Bacteroidia; order Bacteroidales; family Bacteroidaceae; genus HGM04593. The sequence continues at coordinate 3,833 of JAZNDZ010000059.1, read as the reverse complement.
TGAGGTTTTGCCCTTAAGTTTGCATGCCATACACGATATGCAGCCCTTGTACTCTAAATCGTAGAGACGCACGACATTTACTTCTACATCCTTGCCTGCTGATTCTGCACCCTCGGCAAATTTCTGCAACAGTTGTGCTGTGTTCATATTACGGCGCGGTCCGCCATCGATGATTACAATCTTCTTCATATTCCGTTCTTTTTATATTTGAACTTAAATGATAACAATTAGTATGCCTTAAAGTTACTGATTATTTTGATACGGCATTGCCTTTTGATAAAAATGATGTAACTTTGCACCCGCTTTCAAGAAGCACACGAAGACAAACATATTTAACAGTAAAAAGAAAGAATCATGTCAAAGTATTTGGTGGAAGACACACGTAAGGTTACTACGCACCGGTTTATTGAAATGAAGCGCAAGGGTGAGAAGATTGCAATGCTCACCGCATACGATTATACTACAGCATCCATTCTCGACAACGCTGGTATTGACGCATTGCTCGTGGGAGATTCTGCATCCAATGTCATGGCAGGTAATGTAACGACATTACCTATCACTCTCGACCAGATGATTTATCATGCAAAGGGTGTAGTACGTGGCGTTAAACGTGCTTTGGTCGTTGTTGATATGCCTTTCGGTACATATCAGGTGAATGCCGACGAGGCTGTCAAGAATGCTATCCGAATAATGAAAGAGACTCATGCCGATGCTCTTAAACTTGAGGGTGGTGAAGAAATCCTCCCTTCTGTGCGCAAGATTCTTGATGCCGGCATACCCATCATGGGGCATCTTGGGCTCACTCCGCAGAGCATTAACAAGTTCGGTACATACGCAGTGCGTGCAAAGGACGAGGCCGAGGCTGCCAAACTGCTTGCCGATGCCAAACTGCTTGAAGAGGCCGGTTGCTTTGCTCTTGTACTCGAGAAGATTCCTGCCGCACTTGCCGAGAAGGTTGCAAGTTCAATCTCTATTCCGGTGATAGGTATCGGTGCTGGTGTAAAAGTAGACGGTCAGGTGCTTGTTTATGCTGACATGCTTGGCATGACAGCCGATTTCTCTCCGAAGTTCCTCCGTCGCTATGCCGACCTCAATACAATCATTACCGATGCAGTAGGCAGCTATGTAAGTGATGTTAAAACTTGCGATTTTCCTAATGAGAAGGAACAGTATTAAACAAGGAATGGCTAAAATGCAAACTTCTGCGTTCTATGAAGCCCTCAAAATCCTCAATTACGCTTAGTAAACTGCGGTATTTGAGGGCTTCATAAGCCTTGAATTTTATCTTTTTATCCATCCCTTGTAACACTCTTGATACAACGAGGACGGAGATTGCGTGCAATCTCCGTCCTTTATTATATTGTGTGTGCCGTTATCAGCAGATGTACTGTTTACTGATTGACTGGTTATTGAGTACACACTTGATAGCCTCGGCAAATCCCTTAGCAATTGAAAGCTGTTTAACCTTTGGACAACCGCGGTCGTAAGGAATGCTGTTTGTGAATACAATCTCAGTCATCTTTGACTCGCGTACTCTCTCCGAAGCATTGCCCGACATGATGCAGTGTGATGCAAGCGCGCGTACTGACTTTGCTCCGTTTTCAATCATAAGGTCTGCAGCCTTTGAAATTGTACCGGCAGTATCTACAATGTCATCAACGAGAATAACGTTCTTGCCTTCAACCTCACCGATAATTTGCATTGTGTCTACGACATTTGCTTTGGCACGTGTCTTGTGGCAAAGTACCAGAGGAACACCAAGGCACTTTGAATATGTGCTGGCGCGCTTTGAACCGCCTACGTCTGGTGTTGCAATTACAAGGTCTTCAAGGTTCAAAGACTTGATGTATGGGATAAACACCATTGATGCGTAGAGGTGGTCCACCGGAATGTCAAAGAATCCCTGAATCTGGTCGGCATGAAGGTCCATTGTGATTACACGGCTCACGCCAGCAACGCTCAGAAGGTCTGCAACAAGTTTTGCACCGATTGAAACACGTGGCTTGTCCTTGCGGTCCTGACGTGCCCAACCGAAATAAGGCATTACTGCAACAATGCTCTTTGCTGATGCGCGTTTTGCAGCATCAACCATAAGCAAAAGCTCCATAAGGTTGTCCGAATTAGGGAATGTAGACTGTACAAGGAATACGTTCTTTCCGCGGATTGATTCTTCGTAAGAAACGGCAAATTCACCATCCGCAAAATGAGTAGTGTTCATCTGACCGAGTTCACAACCCAATTCTTTGCAAATCTCTTCAGCAAGGTAACGTGATTTCGTTCCTGCAAAAACCATGTAAGGAGTATTGTCCATAATGCTTTAAGTTTATTTGTTTGTTATAATGTTTTCTTCTTTTTTTTACAATTTGTCAACAGCTTTCTTTATTCTCTTGAAACGTTCGATGAGGTCCGTGTAGTCTGTTGAACGGCATGAATCGAAGTTGCTCCACATGAGTTCGTCAATGATTACGCCACCGAAACCATATTTGGTAAGACGTTTCAGATTTGCTTCATCAATGTCACCGAAAGCCCAAGTGTTCTTGTTTATCATCTTTTTCCCAATCTCGTTCAACTCATCGCTGACGTAGAATGTACGGCCAAGCGGGCCAAAACATACAATATCGTATGTCTTGCGAAGCTCCTTAAGATGTGAAAGGTTACTTGCATAGCCAATAAGTTTGCCTTTTTCGTTGCCCATAGGAGGGTTGGAACCAGGCGTGAACAGCGTTCCGGCCAATTTATACTCCTGCATGAGCCTATTGTTGCAGGTATATATCTTCTTGTGGTATTTCTTGGGTATAAGGTTGAGCAGCCTCTCCATGAATTGCGGATGAGCATACTCCTTGTATAGAAAAAGGCAATCAAGCCCCTCTTCAAAAAGGCGGGTTATAATTTTGTCCTCTTCAATAAAAAAGGTCGGTTTTGTAAGTACGGCCAGCTTCATTTATAGTACGGTTCAATGTGTTTGGTACAATCAAGTGCAAAATTAATACTTTTTATGATAATTCACACGAATAAGCGGAACATTTATTACATAAAAACAACTGATATTTTCATTTTGCACCCACTCTCCACAAATCTAATATAAAAAGAATCAGCAACCAAATTTACCACGAATAATTAAACAAATCTGCTGTTTCTCATGTTGGGAGTGTATATGTGTAACATTTTTCAGATTGTATTATGGCAAGAGAAAGTATTTTGATTTTGCGGAAAAGGATTGATTTGCCCGAACTGCTGTCGCAACTCAATTCGGCACTCAGTGAGGAGTGGTTGGCGTTTTATCAGTATTGGATAGGTTCCTTGATTGCTGAAGGTGCTATGCGCTCCGATGTGCAACGCGAATTTGAGGCCCATGCAATGGAGGAGTTCGGGCATGCACGTAAACTGGCTGACAGGATAATCCAACTTGAAGGAATGCCTGTGCTTGACCCTGCCCAATGGAGCGTACTGGCACGATGCAAATATTCAGTACCGTTGAATAGTGATGTAATCAATCTTCTCAAGCAGAACATTGCAGCGGAACGTTGCGCTGTTGTGCGTTACGAGGAGATAGCATCATTCTGCAACAATGTCGATTATACGACTTGTGACATTGCCAAGCGTATTATGGCCGAAGAGGAAGAGCATGAACAGGACCTTCAGGATTTGCTCAGGGATATCGAATGGATAGCCAAGACTGTAGAGGCGAAATGTTAAAGAGGGTGACTAAAAAGCAAATTTCTACGTTACGTTTGGCTTCAAAATCCTCATTTACGCTTAGTAAACTGCGGTTTTGAAGCCTTCACAAGCCTTGAACTTTACTTTTTATTCACGCCTCATACAAAAGAAGGAGA
>JAZNDZ010000058.1:0-1681 GCA_045588345.1 Bacteroidaceae bacterium | reverse complement strand
CTCGTTGATGGCAACCGAAGTCGAGATATACTCTTTAAGTGGTGTATCAGCAAACAGTGCCACAATGCCTGCTGCAACAATGAGTGATACAAGAATCAGCCCAATTGTCTCAAACAGGAAATTAAGACGCAGTTTTGCTGTTGGCGCACCGAATATCTTGTAATTGTTTACGGCACGGATTCTACTCGGAATCAAAGCAAAGAAGAAGTTTACAAAGTTGATAAACGAGATAACCAGAATCAATACAGCAATTGCAATGAGTGAATATGTTGTCGTACGACTGCCTGATATTCCAATATTATGGGTATCCTCTGCAAAAAAGAGTTCGTTGATAGGCATTAAGCGCGGTTTGATACGCGAAATCTGAACCTCTGCCTCATGCTCACTCAGTCCTCTCTTTTGACAATCGTCAATAACATACTGATACATTTTCGCCTCGGCATCCTCGCGCGAAGCACCCTCTCTCAACAGTACATAGTATGGAGTACCCCAATTACCCTCTTCTTCAGGTTTTGCCTTTGCCATATAGCAAAAACCATCAGACATGGCAATTGTAGACGGGCGTGGAAAGTCTTTATAGATACCTACAACCGTAAAAAGCAATTCACTGTCGGCATTCCAGCCATTATGCAACTTATCTCCCACTGAGATATTACATCCATTGGCAATACTCTCTGTGATGATAATGTCATACTCGGTATGGAATGAAGACGCACCGCCGGCAATAAACTCAAAAGGGTAAACCTCCAGCACCTCTGGTTCTGCCGCTCCGAATTTGATGACAAAATTCTCAATTGAACCATTACGCTTTACAGATACATCTCCAGAGTAATACATTGCATTCTGTAACTCATAAATTGAGCCACCCGCCTCAACCTCAGGACAAACGGCACACATTTCATCCGGTGTCTGACGGTTCCAACTGAAATCCCAACTGCCGTCACCTATCCACGAAGGATGCTCCAAACGATATATACGCTCCGAGTTCTTGATAACACGGTTGTACGACAGGTCAAACTTCACCTGCACTGCGATAAGATATACCGCAGCAAAGGCCACCGCCATACCAAGTATATTCAGTGCAGAAGAAGTGATATACCTTTTCAGCAAGATTATGAAGTTTCTTAAATACATAATTGTCTTTTTATCATTTGTTTATTGCATCGACAGGATTATCGTTCGCGGCCTTGTATGAACAGGCAGTGACGGTAAGCACTGTTATAAGGGCAACCAATGCTATGGCAAGCAGATATACCCACAGGGCAAATGGTGCCTGATAGGTAAACTGCTCTGTCCAGTACTTTATTATTATAAAACCGAGAAGCACGGCCACTGCAGAACATATTGCAAGCACTTTAAGATATTTGCCGTTGAACATTGCCAGTACGCTGCTTACCGATGCACCATGCACACGGCGTATTCCAATCTCGCGCCGGCGATACTGTGTCTCAAAATGCACAAGGCCAAAGACTCCTATTATCGAAATCAATATCGAAAGCACTGTGAAAAGGATGATAAGTGAAGCCAGTTTACTCTCTTTCTTGTAATTGCTCTCAAGTTCGGAGTCGAAGAATGAGATATCGTAACTATCGGCCGGCACATCGGGCTCATACTCTGCAATTGTATTTGCTATGAACTCACGCACAGCAGTGACATCGGCATCCGGTGTTGTGCGCACATA
>JAZNDZ010000057.1:0-14131 GCA_045588345.1 Bacteroidaceae bacterium | reverse complement strand
TTTGTTGTTACGCTTGACCGAAAAATACTCATTTACGCTTAGTAAACTGCGTTTTTTCGGGCTTCGCAAGCCTAAAAATAGCTCTTTTTATCCAACCTCCCTACAAACGTGGGTGACCCATTTCACTTTTGGGTCACCCACATCATCAAAATATATAAACCGGATGTTTATTCAGCACTCTCTTCCTTGCTCCAGTCGAGTTTTGCCATGCGCTGGTAACTTGCATAACGTTTCTTGGCCATGCCCTCAGCAGCAGCGAACAGTTCATGTGCCTCAGCAGGGAACTGCTTTGCGAGTGAAGCATAACGAACCTCGCCCTGCAAGAACTCCTGGAACTTCTCCCACTGCGGCTCCTTGCTGTCGAGTGTGAATGGGTTCTTGCCTTCGTCCTCAAGTGCCGGGTTGTAACGCCACAAGTGCCAGTAACCGCACTCAACTGCAGCAGCCTGCTCAGCCTGTGCCTTGCCCATGCCCTTCTTGATACCGTGGTTGATACATGGAGCGTATGCAATCACAAGTGATGGTCCGGGATAAGCCTCAGCCTCGCGGATAGCCTTTAGGCACTGGTCGTAACTTGCGCCCATTGCAATCTGTGCAACATATACATAACCGTATGTTGTGGCAATCATGCCAAGGTCCTTTTTACGTATGCGCTTGCCCGCAGCAGCAAATTTGGCAATTGCACCAAGTGGAGTAGCCTTTGACGACTGTCCGCCGGTGTTAGAGTAAACCTCAGTATCGACAACAAGAATGTTTACATCCTCGCCCGATGCAATCACGTGGTCAAGACCGCCGTAACCTATGTCGTAAGATGCACCGTCACCGCCGATAATCCACTGTGAACGCTTCACAAGATACTGCTTGATAGCGAGAATCTGCTCGCTTGTGTCGCTCTCGAACTCTTCGCAAGCCTTGATTATTGCCGGTGTAATCTCCTTTGTAACCTCAGCATTGTTCTTGTTGTCAATCCACTGCTGTGCAAGTGCCTTCATCTCCTCTGGGCAGCTGCGGTATGTCTGTATTTCAGTGAGCAGTCTCTCAAGACGTGCACGCATCTTGTTCTCGGCAAGTTTCATACCCAAACCGAACTCGCAGAAGTCCTCGAACAGTGAGTTGCCCCATGCCGGGCCTTCGCCCTTCTCATTTGTGGTGTATGGTGTTGAAGGAACCGATGCTGTGTAGATTGAAGAGCATCCTGTAGCGTTGGCTACAACCTGACGCTCGCCGAAGAGTTGTGTAAGCAGTTTTACGTACGGTGTCTCGCCGCAGCCGGAACATGCGCCTGAGAACTCGAACAATGGAGTAGCAAACTGTGAGTTCTTGGGGTTGCTCTTAACGTCAACCAGAGCCTGCTTGCTCTTCACGTTCTTCACGCAGTATTCCCAGTTTGCAGCCTCGCTTCTCTCTTCCTCAAGCGGAACCATGGTAAGGGCCTTGCCGCCGAGTTTGGGGTTGCCCGGGCATATATCGACACAGTTGCCGCAACCCAAGCAGTCGAGTACGCTCACCTGCATTCTAAAGTGCATACCCTTCATTGCAAGCGGAGCCTTCATCTCAATCTTATCGGCATTGATGCCTGCAGCCTCCTGCTCATCCATTACGAACGGACGTATTGCAGCATGCGGGCAAACAAATGAACAGCGGTTACACTGTATACAGTTCTCGGCATTCCAGCGTGGAACAAATGTGCTCACACCGCGTTTCTCGTATGCCGATGTACCCACAGGCCATGTACCGTCCTCGAGTCCCTTGAATGCTGAAACAGGCAACTGTGCGCCCTTCTGTGCGTTGATTGTGCGTACAATCTTTGTAATGAACTCAGGCTCGTTTCTCTGTTCCTCAGCATCGGCAGGGAGTTTCGACCAGTTGGGGTCAATTGCCAGTTGGCGGTACTCGCCACCGCGGTCAACGGCAGCGTTGTTCTTGTCAACGATATCCTGTCCCTTCTTGCCGTATGATTTAACGATGAACTTCTTCATCTGCTCTACAGCGAGGTCAACGGGGATAACCTGTGTAATGCGGAAGAATGCACTCTGCAGAATTGTGTTTGTGCGGTTGCCCAATCCAATCTCCTGTGCAATCTTTGTAGCGTTTATATAGTAAACGGTGATATTATTGTCGGCGAAGTACTTCTTCACGTTGTTAGGCAGGTTCTTTGCCAGTTCCTCACCTTCCCAAACTGTGTTCAGCAGGAATGTGCCTCCCTTCTGCAAACCGCGTGTCACGTCGTACATGCGCAAGTATGCCTGAACGTGGCAAGCCACGAAGTTAGGTGTGTTCACAAGATATGTGCTGCGGATAGGCTTGTCACCGAAACGCAAGTGCGAGCAAGTGAAGCCTCCCGACTTCTTTGAATCGTAAGAGAAGTATGCCTGGCAGTGCTTCTTTGTGTTGTCGCCGATAATCTTGATTGAGTTTTTGTTTGCACCCACAGTACCGTCTGCGCCAAGGCCGTAGAACTTAGCCTCGAACATTCCGTCAACAACTGCAATCTCCTCCTTTGGAGGCAATGAAAGGAATGTAACGTCGTCCACGATACCGAATGTAAAGTGGTTCTTGGGCTCGGGCAATGCAAGGTTCTCATATACACCCATGATGATTGCAGGTGTTGTGTCGCATGAACTCAAACCGAAGCGGCCGCCCACGATAATCGGGTTGATGGCCTGCAGTTCCGGAGTGCTGTTGAATGCCTCCACAACATCAAGATACAAAGGCTCGCCGTTGCTGCCCGGCTCCTTGGTGCGGTCAAGCACGGCAATGCGTTTCACGCTCTTTGGCATGACTGCAGCAAGGTACTTCACTGAGAACGGACGGTAGAGGTGAACGCTCACCAAACCAACCTTCTCGCCTCTTGCTGTCATGTAGTCGATAGCCTCTTTTACAGCCTCTGTAGCCGAACCCATTACAATGATTACGCGGTCGGCATCCTCGGCACCGTAGTATGTGAACGGAGCATATTTGCGGCCTGTGATAGCCGAAATCTCCTTCATGTAGTCGGCAACGATGTCGGGAACAGCGTTGTAGAACGGGTTCTCGCTCTCCTTGTGTGTGAAGAAAGTCTCAGGGTTCTCTGCTGTACCGCGCACAACAGGTGAACTTGGGCTCAATGCTCTGTTGCGGAACTCCTGGATAGCCTCCCAGTCAACCAGCGGAGCAATCTCCTCCTGCTCAATCATCTCAATCTTCTGTATCTCGTGAGAAGTGCGGAATCCGTCAAAGAAGTTCATGAACGGAATACGGCTTTTGAGTGTAGCGAGGTGTGCCACAGCCGAAAGGTCCATAACCTCCTGTACCGAGCCTTCGCAAAGCATTGCGAAACCTGTTTGGCGACATGCCATAACGTCCATGTGGTCACCGAAGATACTGAGCGAGTTACCCGCCAGCGAACGTGCCGAAACGTGGAACACAGTAGGCAGTTTCTCGCCTGCAATCTTGTACATGTTCGGAATCATCAGCAACAGACCCTGTGAAGCGGTGAATGTCGTTGTCAGCGCTCCGGCTTGCAATGAACCGTGGAGTGCGCCTGCTGCGCCGCCCTCGGACTGCATCTCCTGAACCGATACTGTCTCGCCGAAAAGGTTCTTTCGGCCTTGTGCTGCCCATTCATCAACGTACTCAGCCATTGGTGATGATGGTGTGATAGGGTAGATGGCTGCTACCTCGGAAAACATGTAGGCTATGTGTGCCGCAGCCTGGTTTCCGTCACAAGTGATGAATTTTTTTGCTTTAGTCATAATGCAATAGTTTTATGAATTGTTGTATTATCTTTTCCTGTATATAAACATGTGAACAAGCAAAGTTACAAAATAATCGGGAACTTGGTCATAAAAAATGATGAAAATAAGTATATTTGTAATTATTTCTTGTGATGAGACATTTAAGGGTATCTTTTTTTCTCTTGTGCCTTCTTTTGCGGGCAGTGTCGGCGGCGCAGAGTGTGCCGCCCAAACATGAATACCGTGCAGTGTGGGTTACTGTCATTGAGAACCTCGATTGGCCGCGCAGTGTGGCTGTTGACAGCATGGGTGTCGTCAGGCAGAAAGCCGAACTGGTTGCCATGCTCGATTCCCTGCAGGCCATGCATGTGAACACGGTTTTGTTGCAGACACGTGTACGCGGCGATGTAATTTACCCATCTTCAATAGAACCCTTTTCCTATCTTTTTGCAGGCAAGACGGCTGTTTCACCGGGATACGACCCTTTGGCCTTTGCCATAGACGAGTGCCACAAGCGCGGGATGCAACTGCATGCCTGGGTTGTGACACTTCCTTTAGGCAAGGACAGCCATGTAAACCGTCAGGGCCGTCATGCCCTGTCGCGCAGGCATCGCAACCTTTGCACCCGTTACAAAGGGCAGTGGTATATGGAACCCGGCAATCCGGCTACAGCCGATTATATCGTGGAACTTGTGCGCGAGATAGTCTCCGGTTACAAAGTCGATGGCCTTCATCTCGATTACGTCCGTTACCCCGACCGCACAGTCGGCTACCCCGATGCGGCCCTCTACCGCAAGTATGGCAAAGGACTTTCGCTTGCCGACTGGCGCAGGGCGAACATTACGAGGATAGTGCACAGCGTGTACAACTGTGTCAAGGAAATAAAACCATGGGTGCGCGTCAGCTGCGCTCCGCTTGGCAAGTTCGATGACCTCACCCGTTACAGTTCTCTTGGCTGGAACGCCTACGATGCAGTTTACCAGGATGCCCAGGCGTGGGTACGTGACGGTGTAATGGATATACTTTTCCCCATGCTCTACTTCAAAGGCAACAACTTCTATCCGTTCGTGCTCGATTGGCAAGAGAACTCTCACGGTCGCCACATTGTGCCCGGAATAGGCATCTACCGCCTTTTGCCCGAGTATGGCGGCTGGCCCCTCCTTGAACTCGAACGCCAAATGTCCACATCGCGCACCGCAGGCACCGCAGGTACGGCTATGTTTCGTGCGCAGCATGTCACAGGCTGCGGCTATGGTGCATATTCAAAAGTGTACCACACTCCTGCGTTTGTTCCGCCAATGGAATGGGGGCCGGGTAAGGTTCCTTCTGCGCCCGGTATCTTGTCGGTAAAAAGGGATTGTGCTTCAATGACAGTAGAATGGAGTGCTGTGCAGGGTGCCGAGGGCGAGCCGCCAGTCCGCTACAATGTCTACGGTTCGCTTGGCGACAGTGTCTGCGTGGGGAATATAACGCATCTGCTTGCAGCCTCGTTGGCAACCCCCTCTTTCTGTTGGCAGTGCCGCACCTATGGCGCTTTAACTCTTGCTGTTACCGCTGTTGATGCCTACGGGCGCGAGAGCGCACCGACATACATTACTACGGGCAGTGATGATGATTTACTTGTAAAAGAGATTGCTTTGCCTGCCGTGGCATCATTGGGCTCATGTATTGAGGTAATTGATATTTATGGCCGCAGAATATATTGGGGAAAGTACAGTAAGCACATCAGTGTGCGTGGTCTCCCTGCCGGCCGTTATATCCTGAAAGTGTACGACCGTCATGGTGCGCTCGTCAGTTCAAGGCATTTCAAAGTGTGAATCGGCTGCCTCTTATTCCTTCTTCTCTTTTCTGCCGAAGAGCGAGAAATGTACATACCTCTTTGGGTTCTTCTTCAGGTCCTCAAGCAATGCATTTGCCGATTCGCAGGTCTCGTTCAGCTTTGTGTAAAGTGTGCTGTCCTTCAGCAACATGCCCGCAGTGCCCTCGCCGTTATTCAATGCCGCGGTAATTTCCTCGATATTCTTCAGTGACTTCTCGAGCGATGCCGTAATCTGCTTATACTCAACCTCGTTCAGTTTTGACGAGAGTTCAATCATCTCATCCTCGAGTACCACCAGTTTCTTTCCTGCAGCAGTGATGTCACCCTTTATCAGTTTGTCCAGTTCGGCCGATGTGCTGTTCAACTGTGCAGTCAGTTTTTCTACATTGCTCATGGTGTTGCCTATTGCAGGGTTAGCGAGCATCTTGTTGAGCGAAACAAGTACAGAATCAATCTTTGGCAGCATGCCGGCCAGTACCGGCATCATCTTGCCAGCCTCGTCCATTGCTCCACCGTTTAGTTTGCCGTTGAGGGTGTCACCCGGCAACAGAATCTTTTCACCGTTTCCCGGGATTATGCTTATGTTGCTGCTGCCCAGCAGTTCGTTGTTCACCTCGGCAATGCTTCCTTCGGGAATACGCAGTCGCTGGTCAATGTCGAGTGCCACGATTGCGCCGCTGCCCTTTTCAAAGTCGTACACAATGTCTCGTACGTTACCCACCTTGTATCCGTTTATGTACACAGGGCTGGTCTTTACAATCTCTCCGATGTTGCCGAATCTCACATAGTAGATGTTGCCGTCATCGAACAGGCTTATGCCTTTGAAGAAGTTAATCAGAAAATAAATTATTACTAATGCCAAAATTCCAAGGAATCCAATCCAGAATTCGCGTGCAAATTTTTTCTTTCCCATATCAATTCAATATATCAGGCACCTTGCACTGCTGTGCAATGCACAGGCAACCTCTCATTTCTTTTTGCTGTTCTTCTTGAAAATCTCTATGGCTTTTTTTGTATCGGCCTTCTTGCCATCGATGAATGCGACAACAAAAGCCTGACCGAACTTCTTTGCAACCTCCTTCTTCTTGCGCAGTATCGCATTATAGTCGGTGCTCTCGCCATAGGTATATTTGTACATGCCGCCCTCTTTGTAGTAACTTGCCTTCACTCCTTTCAATCTCTTGTCATTGTTCTTCAGGCGCTTGTCGGTTGCAAGTATCTGCACCTTGAACACAGGAGTGCTGTTTTTGGCAACATCTTCTCCCTTGTTTTTGTTCTGCTTGCCCTTCGTTTCGGCAACAGCTTCAGGCGCACTCTCCTTCTTTACACCCTCTTTCTTTGTCTTGCCGCTGTTGCCGCCTTTTGCTTTTCCGTAGAGTTCATAATACTCCGAAAATCCCTCGAATATTCCCTTTGCGAGTTTCTTCTGTCCGGCTTCCGATGCAATGAACTTTTCCTCTTCGCGGTTGCTTATGAAACCAATCTCAATCAGAATTTTGGGCATTACCGTCTTGTGCAGTACAAGGAATCCGGCCGACGACACGCCTCTGTTGCGCAGTTTGCTGTTCTTTACCATGCTCTTCTGTACCATTTGGGCAAGTTCGGCACTCATCTCCATGTCCTGGCTGCGCATGAGTTCAAATATTATGTAACTCTCGCTCGAACGCGGGTTGAACCCTTTGTATATCTCCTCGAAATTATCTTCCGACAGAATAACCTCATTCTCGTACATTGCCGCAGCCTTCGCCTCGGCACTGCTTCCCGCACCAAGCGTAAAGGTCTCGCAGCCTCGTGCGCTCCTGTTCTTCGATGCGTTCGAGTGAATTGATATGAACAGGTCGGCATTGGCATCGTTGGCTATTTTTGCACGTCTTGCCAGCGGAACCTGTACATCGGTCTTGCGGGTGAAGATTATTTTAACCTCAGGGTATTCATCTTCAATCATCTTCGCCAGCAGTTTCGAGACCTTAAGGTTCACATTCTTCTCTTTCGCTTTCTTGCCCAATGCTCCGGGGTCCACGCCACCATGTCCGGGGTCAATGACAACCGTGTATGGCTTCTCCTTCTCCTTTTGCGCAAACAGACATCCCACACCAAGGAACAGCACAGCAATAATAATAGCCGTCTTTCTCATATATTCTTTTGCCGTCGAGTGTCTGTTTTTCATCGCAAACAAGTGTTCAGGTTTTTCCATATTCAATGCAAAATTAGTTGAATTTATCATATTAATCAAAAAAGAGTGCCCTAATTCAGTCCGTTGCTTTTAAAAAGTGCTAAAATGGAACGATACGGGCATCTTTTCGCCCTATGTTGAACCAATAATCGGGCACACCGCTAAAATGAGACTCCAAAATATTGCAGGGCGCATTTTTTTTTGTATTTTCGCCTTGCTTAATGAAAAACCGCAATGAAATTCCTTGAATTCAATATACGTTACGATGCGCCAGAGGGCTGTGTCATGTATATCCGCTATTCGCTCGACGACAACGGCTATGCCACTGAAGGAGTCCTCTCTCTGCGCCAAATACAAAAAGGCTGGTGGCAAGGTTCAATGGAGGCAGCCGATGAGTACAACCATGTGCAATACGGTTATGAACTCCTGCAAGACGGCAAACCCATCTGCAACGAGTGGGCAATAACCCCGCACAGGCTCCGTTTCAACTGCATCAACCGCAACTATATAGTGTACGATATGTGGCTCGACTCGCCCGTCGGCTACTACGAGCAGACCAACCTTTTCCGTTTCTTCGACAAGCGCGGCATTCTTCTTGATGAACCCAGCATAAACTGGTACAACCGCAGCGTCACCTTTTCGCTCTATGTGAGCGGCTTGCGCAAGGGCGAGCGGCTTTATCTTGTCGGCGATGCCGATGTCCTTGGAGCATGGGAACCTAATCGTGCCTTACGCATGCAGCAGCGTGTACCCAACCGTTGGAGCGTCACTTTCGATGTAGACAGCATCCTCAGCGGAGGGCTCTACTACAAATTCATAGCCATTGGTGAGGACGGTTCAGTGCGTTGGGAAAGCGGCGACAACCGTCACATACTGCTCCCCGATTTCGAGGCGGCAACAAACTACTTCTATCAACTCGATGAACTCAAGTTCGATGCGCCGCAGTTGCGTATAGCCGGTACCGTCATTCCGCTTTTCTCCCTGCGTTCGGCACACGGGTGGGGTGTAGGCGACTTCGGCGACATCCGGCTCATGGCCGATTGGCTCTCGGCAACAGGGCAGAACATCCTGCAGTTGCTGCCCGTCAATGACACGACCGTCTGCGGCGGCAACGAGGATTCCTACCCCTATAACTGCGTGTCGGTTTATGCGCTCAACCCAATATATGCCGACATCTCCGTCCTTCCCTCCCTTGCGAGTGAAAAACGCAATGCATATTACCAGAAGGAGCGTGAAAAACTGAACTCCCAGCCCACCGTAAAATATGCCCAAGTCTATCGTCTCAAGATAACATATCTGCGCGAACTGTTCGATGAACTTGCAGCCGATTTCCTTTCGGGCGAGGAATACATTACCTTCTGCACAGAGCAGGAGCATTGGCTCAAGCCCTATTGCCTTTTCCGCTTCCTCTCGACCCGTCTGCATAGCAACATCTGGGATTGGAAAGAGTACCCACGTTACGAATCCACAACATGGGAACGCGTAACTGCTGAATATTCCGATGCAGCGCGTGAGATGCAGTTCTATTCCTGGGTACAGTATATCCTTTATACACAACTTTCCCAGGCACACCTCTATGCCAATAGCAAGGGCGTAGCCCTCAAGGGCGATATTCCCATCGGCGTAGCCCCCAATGGCGTTGATGTGTGGTGCGATGCCTCGCAGTTCAATCTTCAGGTATCGGCCGGTGCTCCGCCCGACATGTTCTCGGCCGACGGTCAGAACTGGGGTTTCCCCACATACAACTGGCAGGCAATGGCAGCCGACGGCTACTCATGGTGGCGCCGCCGTCTGCAGTACATGTCCAACTTCTTCGATGCCTACCGCATAGACCACATACTCGGTTTCTTCCGCATTTGGGAAATCCCGCGCACTGCCAAGAGTGGCCTTGCCGGCAGTTTCTCGCCCAATATCCCTTTCACGCCCGATGAAATCAGGGCAGTGGGCTTCGATTTTGACGAGACGCTCCACACCCGTCCCTACATCGACGATGACGTTCTCAAGGCTCTTTTCCCCCGCAAGGCAAGAATTATAGCAGAGGCCTTCCTCGACAAGCATCCCGGCGGTACATATACCTTCAAGCCCGAAATAGATAATGCCAACACATTGTCCTATTACATATACGAACGTACACCAAAACTCTCCGAACCTCTCAAGGCCGCTCTACAGCGCCTTTATGGCAATGCGCTCTTCTTGCGCGACATCTATCAGCCGGGCAAGTTCGTTCCGCGCATCCTTGGCAACGAGACCGAGGCCTACGAACAACTCGAGTTCGGCGACCGCATAGCATACGACCACCTCTATGAGGACTATTTCTACAACCGCCACACCATGCACTGGTATCGCGAGGGAATGCGCAAACTTGCGCCCCTGCTTCAGTCAACCACAATGACAGCCTGTGGCGAGGACCTGGGAATGATACCCGCATGCGTCCCTTGGGTTATGAAGAACCTTCAGGTGCTATCGCTCGAAATACAGCGCATGCCCAAACTCTTCGGTGAACCTTTTGCACGCCCCGAATCCTATCCTTACCTCTCAGTTGCTACTCCCTCGACACATGACATGAGTACACTGCGCGGCTGGTGGTGTGAGGATGAGGCTGTTACACAGCAGTTCTATAACCATGCACTTGGATATGCCGGCAAGGCCCCGGGTGAGATGAGCGGTGCCATAGCACACGATATCATTCGCCAGCATCTCGATTCTCCGTCAGCCTTTGCCCTTATTGCATGGCAGGATTGGATGGCAATGGATGAACGTCTTCGCCGCGACAATCCCGAGGACGAACGTGTCAACGTTCCTTCGAACCGCGACCACCAGTGGTGCTATCGCATGCACATTGCGCTTGAACAACTTATGCAGGAACGTGCTTTCAACGATGCTGTACGCAGGATGATAGAGGATTCAGGACGTGTGTGCTGAAAACACAGAACAAAACAACAGATAACAAAATGAAAAATACATTCCGTTCATCAATTCTTTCGGGTATTGCTGTTGCCATAGCAGGGTGGGGTTATCTTGCCTGCACCGGCAAAGGCATAGAAGTCCTTGGAGCAATAATGTTCTCCTTCGGACTTCTCACAGTCGTCAACTACAAACTCAAGTTGTATACAGGCACGGCTGGTTTTGTTCCCCTGCGTTACGAAGACGGCCGTTCACGTTGGCTAAAGGCAATTGGAGAACTGCTTCTTATCCTTGCCGGCAACATCTGCGGTTGCCTGCTGGTTGCATTGCTCACACGCTTGTCGCCTATTGAACTGGGTGTGTCCGCTCAGAAGATTCTTGCATCCCGTCTTGCAATAGGTCCATTGCATGCAGGTCTGCTTGCAATAGGTTGCGGTTTCATAATGACAACAGTGGTTACATTTGCTCGCGAGGGCAAGCCATTGACATTGCTGTTCGGTGTACCGCTTTTCATCTATTGCGGTTTTCCGCACTGTCTTGCCGATGCTTTCTACTACCTTACAGTGCCTGCCGATTATACTCTTGAACATCTCGCCGATGTGGCAGTGCTTTATCCCTGTCTTGTAGTCGGTAATTTCATAGGTTGCAATCTCTATCGCTTCGTAGCACCTAAGCAATAACAACAGAGGGTGACTAAAAAGCAAATTTCTACGTTACGTTTGGCTTCAAAATCCTCATTTACGCTTAGTAAACTGCGGTTTTGAAGCCTTCACAAGCCTTGAACTTTGCTTTTTATTCACGCCTCATACAAAAGAGGCTGACTAAAAATAGCTCATTTTATCCAACCTCCCTACAAACGTGGGTGACCCATTTCACTTTTGGGTCACCCCCGTTTTTTGATTCATTTTATTAATCTCTTCTTGCCGTCAATGATGTAGATTCCCGGTTTATCAATTTCCTGAATCCTGCGTCCGGTCAGGTCATAAACACCTTTCTGTTTTCCGTTTTCTGCTTCCAGTTCATCTATTCCTGTGTTGTTTGCTTCGATACGTACAATTGTCCACATCGAATTGTCAACAAGTTCCGTTGTACACACTACATTGTAGTCGCTGTTGAGCGTGAGGTAAGTGCCGTCCTCCTTTGAACTGAAGTATATCTTGCCGTCATTCGTGTAGTTTGCCTTGAATACCTTTGCAGTGCTGTTGTCCGTTCCGCCGCACGAAGTGCCCGTGCCAACCTCGTATGCATTGATGTATAGGCCGTTCTTGTTCTTTATATAGTAGTGGTGCAGTTCGCCGGTGCTTTCGAACATCCATTTCTTGTCGTCCGAAGAGATTGCAGTCTGTGTCTGTTTGTTTGCCTTGAGCCCGTACTTGTCATAGCACAACTGGTATGCTTTCTCCTTGGCATTGATAATACGGTAAACATCAAGGTTCTTCAGGTATGCACGTGCGCTCAGGTCTGTCGATATGCGCTCTATCTCTGCTTTGAGCAGTGCTGCCCACTCCTTGTACGAATGAACGCTTGTATCCTGATTGTCAGCCGCCGCCTTTGCGCTGTCGTACAGGGTGGTGAGTGTGGCCAGTGCATCGGTATAATAGTATCCGATTTCGCGTCCGGTTGCAGTCTGCTTGGCCATTATGGATTTTGCTGCAGAAAGTACGGCATTGAGTGCTTCTATCTGCATCTCTTCGTTGTCACTCTCGGCAATGTCCTGCAGTTCCGCATCAGTTCCGTCGGCCTGTGCTGCAACTACTCTGAGGTTTGCGCCTTGTGCGCTTACGGGAATCTTCAAAGAATAGTCATTGTTGAACGACAGCAGTTCGCCGTTGTCAGCATTGTAGAGCTTGAATCCCATTGCTCCTTTGGCATTGTCCTCGGCGACAATAGTTACATAGTTCGTGCTCTTTTTGTAGTAGTATCCTTCTGCCTTCACGCTCTCATCAATGTAGTCGCCCCATTGTCCGGTGCTTCCCATTTTGCCAATGGCATACTCGTCGCTGTAGTCGAGACGGTTCCCCTCTACACCGTCGGTTCTTCTCGATGGTTTTATGCGGTCTTCAATGAACATTAGGCTGCCCATTTTCCTTTCGTACTGCTGCATGCGCGCACGGCTTGCCTTGGCCTCTTCTTCTGTGAGGCTTACATAGTAAGTGCCGTAATCTCCGACAACGGCTCTGTTCATAGGCTCAAAGAATCCCCATGCATCAAAGAATTCGCTCAGGTCCATTTGTGCAATTTCGCAGCACTTCTCAGCAAACTTCAACTGGTCGTCCTTGGCGTATGTATCTCCGTTGTATATCTTGCGGAGCCTGTCCTGGCGCAGCGCATCGAACAGGCGCGGGTAGAATGTCGTATCCTTCTTTGCAGCGTGGAAGTAGAGATATAGCTGGAAGAACATGCGTGACTTGCCGATTACATCACCGCGTAACGGAAATGCTACCTTGTTTTCAAAATCTTCCTTACACCCTTTTACACCGGTACCGCGTGTCGTTGTTTTTCCCGCGCGGAACAGTTGTGCGTTTGAGAATAGGTTATTGCTTGCTTCCGTGCACGAAACGATGTTTATGGCTCCTTGGTTTATATGTCCTATCTCATGTGCCGGCCCCCACATTTGTCCGGGATTTGCATATACTGTATTCCATGGCAAAATATCTTTTATTGTGCTATGCTCATAATATGTATAGTTGCTTGTTGCATACATATACATGTTTTCGTATCCGTCCCGTGCCATAAGAAGACAGTTGAAGCGGTCGTAGTACTTATCAGCCCCCATCAGTTCATGTTGCCATGCGAGACACTGGTCCCACCAGCCTATGGCATCGGTAATGGTCTTGGGGCATACGCTTTTTACGTTATCCAATTCCATATGGAACAGCACCCTTTCTCCTTTCACTTGTACACTGTAGTGCTTGAAATGATTGGCAATCATGTCGCGCCAGTCCTCATCGGTGTGTCTGCTCTTGTCGAAGTAACAGTTGACATCTCCCCCCTGGATATGAATCCTTGCATTAGGGTAATCGTCAAGTCTTGGGCTGTTGGCAGTAGTGTCGGTAGTAACAGCATAGCTTATGAATAATATAGCATCACTCTGTGCTACGGTGACAAGGTTCAATCCCTTTACAAGTGTTTTTTCCGAATTCATTACGCCCCAATCGGCATATGCTTCATTTTTTGCAATCTCGTTCAGTTTGAGAAATGTTCCTTGTTTCACATTATCGATGAATATAAGCAACGTGTCACCGGCATCAGCTCTTATGCCTGTAGGGTGTTGCAATGCTGAGTACTGGTATGTGTTCAGGTATACGCTCCATTCATATACATTATTATGAGGTCTGTATTCTGCAACGCGGAACTCTTTTTCACGTGGAGCCCAAATGTTGTTTTTTACTTTAAGAGCGATATCTATCAGCTCTTTTGGCGTATTCCACATAACTTCGCGCAGCTCATCGTCTGTCATGGCAGAATAAGGCAGTGCAAGTTCGCTGCATGTCCCGTCAGTAAAATATTGTTTGAACT
>JAZNDZ010000056.1:0-5771 GCA_045588345.1 Bacteroidaceae bacterium | reverse complement strand
GGTCACCCACGTTTGTAGGGAGGTTGGATAAAAAGAGCTATTTTTAGGCTTGCGAAGCACGAAAAAACGCAGTTTACTAAGCGTAAATGAGTATTTTTCGGGCAAGCGTAACAACAAAAGAGCCTTTTTAGTCAGCCTCATGTCTTTATTTTGCAGGACTTATAGAAATCTGTATGAAGTTCTTCTGACCTACAATCTTCTTCATGAGTTTCACGACTGCCTCGGATGTAATCGCGTCAACCGCTGATTCGTATTCAACGTCATAGTCTATGCCATGGTCGGCATATTCCTGAAGATTTGACATCCAATATGAATTCTCAATTCTCCTTTGTGGAATATTCTTTTTCATATTCTTGACAATCATATCAAGTTTGTCGGCAGGAATGCCGTCCTTGAGCAGAGCGTCAACACCTGCTACAGCAAGGTCTGAGAGTTTCTTCACACTTTCGGGGTTTGTCTCAAAAGCGACCTGAAGAACTGCAATAGGTTTAGGCTCACGCTGTATCATATTGCTTACACTTGCACCGTATGTGCCGCCCTCGCTCTCACGCAGAGTCTCGACATAGACCATATCAAGATAGTACTTGGCTGCTGTAAGAAGAACTTTATTCTCAATTGTTGCAGGAATTTTTGCTGAATACACCTGCAACACTGTGTTCTTTGGAGTCTCCATTTCTACAGGGAAATCCTTGATGACCTTGCCTTTTACTATATCTTCCTTGCGGTCAATGACCTTGGCACCCTTCTTGCCGCCAGGCAGTGATGCAATATACTTCTCGACAAGCGGTTTTAGAGTCTCGGCATCAATGTTGCCTACCACATACACGGTTGCACCGGCTACATCCCCGAAGAGACGGCGGTTTACCTTTTCAACATCGGCAATATTGGCTTTTTCAATAATCTCTGCACTGATAATCTGGCGACGCTTGTTGTTGCCATAAAGTATCTCGTTGGCATACTTCTGGAACTTGAGCATTGGCTGTTTCTCAAGGTTGGGGAGCATTGCCTTCAACTGGTTGATGCCGACCTGATACTCTTCATTATCGAAACGCGGTTCAACAATATTCAGATAAAGGAGTTGCATAGCAGTTTCGATATCTTTTGGTGTTGTAACAACATCTACCGAATGGGTTGTACTGCCAATATTGGTGCTGCAAAGTACATTCTTGCCTGTCAACATCTTTTTCAACTGTATGCCGCTGAACTTGGAGAGTCCGCGGTTTTGCTGATAGAGCATCTGTATGTTCTCGTCAAACGATGCAAGTTCGTTGTTCTCTATAAGCGATTTACCGCCCTTTTCAACCAATTCGATTACTACCTCGTCATTCTTGAATGTTGTAGGTTTGTATATAACCTTTACTCCGTTGCTCAATGTCCACTCTTTTGAACCGTAGATGCCGTCAGCCTCATTCACCACGGTACCGGGGACTATTGCTGCAGCATCGAGCAGTGGCTCGCCTGCACCTTCTTCTACCGGAGCAGAAACCTCGCCTGCCTTCACTTCATTAATTACGGAAAGGATTTCTGCTTCAGCGGGATGTGTAAGGCCTTCGCGTGAAGGAGCCTTGTATAGTACCACAAAATTCTCATCGGTAATAGCCTGTGAAACGACCTGCTGGAAGAGCATAGAAGGCAACTGGGCACACACAGCCTGTGTGAGTTTCAGTTCAACCTCCGGAGCAAGGAGATAGTTGTTCTGGAAGAAGTGTCCAAGAATGGGCCATACGAACTCGGCATTCTCGCGGGTTGCCGCTGCCTCTACAGCCTTCTCGGCATCGCTGATGAGTTTCAGTTTTGCGCGTTCGAGTTCGCTCTCCGTAATACCGTAACGGCGCATTCTCTCTATCTCCGTATAGAAAGCCTTCATGGCATTGGTGTAATCACCGTCTTTAAAGATGAGTTGTGCCTGCACAGCCTCGCAGCCTTCGCAAATTGCACCTATGCTCAACCCGCCGCCAATGAAAGGAGCATTGGCCGATGCTGTCACAGCCTCCATTCTTTCATTGAAGACAATGCTGATGATTGACTTTACAATATCAAGCATGAAAGCAGCGTCGGTTGATGCCATCTCCTTTGGCATTGCCTCGCCTCTCCACAACAGTTCAACCATTGAGACGCTTGCCTCGGGGTCTGTGATGACTGCAACCTGCGGCTCTTTGTTGTCGGGAACCTTTACAATTGGCTTTACTGTAGGAACTGCCGGTGCCGGAATAGAACCGAATGTATCCTTAATCTTCTGCTCTATCTTGTCGACATCAACGTCACCTATTACTACTACTGCCTGCATGTCCGGATTGTACCATTTGCGGTAAAAGTTTACAAGGCTCTCGGGCTTGAATGTCTTCAACTGCTCCTCACCGCCGATAAGGGTGCGGCGTGCCATCTGCGTGTCACCAAAATAGTATGGCAAAGAGTGTTCGAACATTCTCCAGTTGGCATCACGACGTGAACGGCGTTCCTCAAGGATTACACCGCGCTCGGCATCTATCTCCTTGGGGTCACATGTTACATAGTGTGAATAGTCATGCAGTACAAGAAGACAGGAGTCTATGATACCCTCACGGATGATTGGAATATTGTTGAGCATATACTGTGTCTGCTCAAAGCCGGTAGAAGCATTGATATTGCGACCGAACTCAGCACCTATACTCTGGAGATACTCAAGGAGCGACTTGCCCGGAAAGTTCTTGGTACCGTTGAAGCACATGTGCTCAAGGAAGTGCGCAAGACCGTCCTGGTCATCCTCTTCCTGGAATGCACCAACGTTGGTTGCAAGATAGAACTCTGCGCGCTGGGCGGGCTTGTCGTTGTGACGGATGTAATATGTCAAGCCATTCTCGAGCTTGCCAACTCTCACGTTCTCATCAACGGGCAGTTGGGTCTGTCCGAACGAAATCAGGGTGACAAAAAGCACCGCTAATGAAAGAAAAAACCTTTTCATAATATTATTGGAATTAAAAATTGATTCTGTTGCTTTAATATTTGACGTGCGAAATTATATAAAACTACAAAAAAATCAAATGTCGATAACTTTTTTTAATAATAAGATGTTAAAAAATCCTTACAATAAAGATTCGCTCACTGCAAAATTTAGCAACAGTTATCCCTTTGTTTATGAAATATTCATTATCTTCGCACAAACTTCATTAAAACAATACTATGGTTTACAACGAAAGAGACGAACGTCACCAGCATGTGATAGAGTGTGCAAAGCAGATGATGACTGCTGCCCGTACCGCTCCAAAAGCAAAAGGTGTGGACATTATTGAGATTATGATGATTACTGAAGATGACATTGTAGCACTGAGCAATGCTCTTCACCAGATAGGCGAGAATATGGGCCGCGGAGGTCTTATGCGCGATGCGGACAATATACTTTCGGCCGAGGCTGTGTTGCTCATTGGCTCTCGCGAAGAGGCCATGTGCCTAAACTGCGGTTATTGCGGTTTCCCTACATGTGGAGAGCGTGCCGAAGGCGTTCCATGTGCGATGAATACAATTGATGTAGGTATTGCCGTAGGGTCGGCATGCGCCACAGCAGCAGACCTTAGAGTTGACACCCGTGTCATGTACTCAGTCGGTTACGCAGCACTGAAACTCGGCTGGATGCCCGATTGCAATTATATAATAGGAATACCGGTGAGCGCAAGTTCAAAGAATCCTTTCTTTGACCGCAAACGCAAGGTTCAGCAATAATGGAACAGCCGAAACGACAACTATACATGCCTGCCGAATGGCACAGGCTGCAGATGGTACAGTTGACATGGCCACATGAAAAGACAGATTGGAACTACATGTTGGCCGAAGTAGAAGAGTGTTATATTGAACTTGCAAAGGCTATAAGTTCACGCACTCAGTTGCTCATAGTTGCCCCCGACACGAAAAAAGTCTGCACGATGCTTGAGAAAAACGGTGCTGCCATGAGCAACATTACACTGTTCGAGTGTGACACAAATGACACTTGGGCGCGTGACCATGCTTTCATAACCATACTTGGCGATAACGTGCCCCACTATGCAGACTTCTGTTTTAACGGCTGGGGGCGCAAGTTCGAAGCCACGCTCGACAATGCCATAAACGGCAAACTGTATGATGCCGGCATTATAAAGGGCGAGTACGAGGACTGCACATCATTTGTCCTTGAAGGAGGTTCAATAGAGAGTGACGGTAAGGGCACAATACTGACTACCAGCCAATGCTTGCTCGCACCACACCGCAACCAACCTATGAACAAGGAGGAGATTGAGAATTGCCTGAAGAAGATGCTGCACGCCGTGCGTGTACTATGGCTTAACCATGGCAATCTTATAGGTGATGACACGGACGGGCATGTAGACACAGTTGCGCGACTTGCCCCGAATGACACTATTGTATACATGCAGTGTACCGATGAAAGCGATGCCCAGTTTGCCGACCTCCATGCCATGGAAGAGGAAATTGCCGCTTTGCGCACGGCTGACGGGAAACCTTATAGACTGGTACCGCTTCCCTCCCCCGCCCCAATCTTTGATGAGGATGGCGAACGTCTGCCTGCTACATACGCAAACTTCCTTATTTTGAATAATAGTGTGCTTTACCCCACATACGCTCAGGAGAAAAACGACAAAGAAGCCGCTGTAGCATTAGGCAAGGCTTTCCCCGAATATGAGATTGTAGGAATTGATTGCCGCGCATTGATAAGACAACATGGTTCACTGCATTGTGTGACCATGCAATACCCCCGATAATAATATGACAATGGATACAATTAAAGTAGGAATAATACAGCAGAGCATCGGAACATGCATTGAAGACAACTTGGAGAAACTGGCTCGCTGCATACGCGAGGTCGCAGCCAAAGGAGCGCAACTTGTTGTGCTTCAGGAACTGCACAATTCTCCTTATTTCTGCCAAGTGGAATCAACAGAGAATTTCTCATATGCAGAACCAATCCCCGGTCCTTCCACAGAGTTCTATAGCAAAGTGGCAGCAGAATGCAATGTAGTGCTTGTAACATCACTCTTTGAAGCGCGCGCAAAAGGACTGTACCATAATACTGCGGTTGTTTTTGACAACGACGGAAGCATTGCCGGCAAATACCGCAAAATGCACATTCCCGACGACCCTGCATATTATGAAAAATTCTATTTCACGCCAGGTGATATCGGTTTCAGACCCATCAAGACATCTTTGGGTATGCTTGGCGTGCAGGTATGCTGGGATCAGTGGTATCCCGAAGGAGCACGTCTGATGGCACTGCGCGGTGCCGACCTGCTGATTTACCCCACCGCTATCGGTTGGGAGAGTACCGACACTCCTGAAGAAAAAGAACGCCAACTGTGTGCATGGCAAACCGTACAACGCGGTCATGCAGTTGCAAACGGAATACCAGTAATTGCAGTGAACCGTGTTGGACACGAGCCTGACCCTTCAGGAATGACAAACGGAATTCAGTTCTGGGGACACAGTTTTATTGCAGGCCCGCAGGGCGAATTTGCAGCACATCTGGGCGAACAGGAGCAATGCGAGGTTGTTGAGGTAAGCATGAAACGCAGCGAAACTGTGCGTCAATGGTGGCCGTTCTTGCGCGACCGTCGCATTGATGAGTATGACGGAATAACAAAAAGGTATCTTGACAACGAGTGAATATTGAAGAAGGTGACCCAAAAGTCTCCTTCTTTTGTATGAGGCGTGAATAAAAAGTAAAGTTCAAGGCTTGTGAAGGCTTCAAAACCGCAGTTTACTAAGCGTAAATGAGGATTTTGAAGCCAAACGTAACGTAGAAATTTGCT
>JAZNDZ010000055.1:0-2429 GCA_045588345.1 Bacteroidaceae bacterium | reverse complement strand
TTGATTCTTATTCAGAGGGAATTGCTCTGATATGCAAAAACACATTGACTCCTTTTCAAGAACGAGCCGATGAAATTTCCTACATCTATATAGAGTACGGAGGTGAGCCAAAGTGGTTACGCCGGTTTGCAGAGGATGAAGGCTCGTGGTATGAGATGCTTTGTGATGAAGTTATTCCATCTTGGATGAGTCGTGAAACTAAATGGGATTTTTATCCCAGCATTGAAGATGCATTGGATTCAGAATCTACTAAGCAGGGATTACATATATATGTAACGCTTTGCTTTGACAAATAAAGTAATGATTATGAAAGTAGGATATACAACATTCTCAGAAACAGGAAAGCGGCGTGTAAATCAAGATGCCTGCCGTGTAGTTGAAATGCCAGAACGAATGAAGGCTTTGAACGATAAACCTTCCTGGCTAACAAACTTCAACTATGAGAACTTCTATTATTTGTAGCATAAGGCTATGGAATATGATAAATAATTTAAGTAAAAGATAGATTTGCCTGTAGATGCACTCTATAGTAGTAAACAAACAAGTTATTACTATGGGTGCATTTACTACTAAAAAGACTCTTTATGGCAACCCCTCGCAGATACCTGCTGTTGCCGAACAAATTCGTCAGGCATTTGCAGCTGACGGATACGAAGTGAGAATTGATAATCCTGCAGACAGACAGGAAATTTACATTACCAAAGGTGGTTTCGTTAAGGCGGCTCTTGGGCTTCGTTCTGCCTTGAAGGTTACGATGAAACCTGCACGGGATGGTAATATCAACTTCGAGGCAGGTGTCAGCATCTTTAAGCAGCAGTTTGTACCGACTGTTATCACGATGTGTTTATTCTCGCCGGTTGTTATTGCCCAGATATGGGGTATGATTAAGCAGTCAAAACTTGACGAAAAGGCCGTTGCTATTGCAGAACAATCATTGTATCAAACTGTAACCATTTAAAAAAGGAGGATATATATGAACACAGATTCAATTAAATTTAAAGTTAAAGGTAAGGATGTTACAGTCAGTGGCTATCCGGAGTTGGAAGGTTGTGAAGGAACTATTGAAGGAGATGGTATGGCATTCTTCTTTGGAGATAATCGAGAACTCTATATAGCAAATACCCAAACAGGAAAGATTCGCAAAGTTTCAACAGAGGAGTCTTTATTGGTGAATGATAATGAGATTGACATCGAGGCAATAGCAAAAGTATGTGAGAATGGTCTCCACAATGCTCAGTCGAAAGCTATTCGCTATGAAGGTGTTAATAGATGGGATGGTTATAAAAATGGTATGTGTGCTATTACTTGGACACTATATCCTGATGGACGATATTTTGCCGATAGCGATGGCTTCGGGATGGAAGACAATGACGAGGAGGTTGTATATGCAATTATTGATACCGATCTGAATATCGTAGAGCCATTTCGCCCAATCGATAATATCGAAGCCTACTTAAAGAAGTTGAGAAAAAATAACCGTACAAAACAAACAAACGATAAACTTATGAAGACAAGAATTTTCAATCTCATTATTATTGATGAGAGTGGCTCTATGCAGAGCATCAAGACAGCTGCCATTGACAGCGTAAATGAGACTATCCAGACAATCCGTTCGGCACAGAAGAAGTACGATGATCAGGAACATTATGTTAGCCTTGTAACCTTCAATGACGATGTGAAGACCGTCTATGAGTGTGTCCCTGTTGATGAGGTTAAGGAACTCACGGCAGAGTCCTATCAGCCAGATTGTTGCACTGCGTTGTATGATGCAATGGGTATTTCATTGAATGCGCTTCGCAAGAAGGTCGCAGAGGATGATAAGGTGCTTGTAACGGTTGTAACTGACGGTTACGAGAACGCATCAAAAGAATACAGCGGCAAGGCTATCAAGGCTCTTGTTGACGAGCTCAAGGCCAAAGGTTGGGTGTTTGCCTACATCGGTGCAAATCAGGATGTAGAGGCTGTTGCTGCAACAATTTCGATTACCAATGTGCTGAAGTTCGAAGCTACGGACCTAGGAACTGCCTGTATGAGCGAGAGAGTTGTTAAAGGTCGCTCTCGTTGGTTCAGTAAGATTGCTCAAGGTATGTCATCGGCAGTTGAGGATAACAGTGATTTTTTTAATGAGGATGACCAATAATATTTCATTGATTATGGAAAAGATTCTTTCAAAAGCAATAACTCTTGCCCTCAAAGCTCACGAAGGGCAGGTTGACAAATCGGGAATGCCTTATGCCGGGCACATTATGCGTGTGATGGCTGCAGGTAGGACGATAGATGAAAAGATTGTTGGCGTTATGCATGATGTTGTAGAAGATACCGACTGGACATTTGATGCACTGCTTGCAGAAGGTTTCCCTGTGCATATTGTAGATGCACTTCGGTGTGTGACAAAACTTTCGGACAATGAGCCTTATGATGAGTTCATC
>JAZNDZ010000054.1:0-21779 GCA_045588345.1 Bacteroidaceae bacterium | reverse complement strand
TTGTTGTTACGCTTGACCGAAAAATACTCATTTACGCTTAGTAAACTGCGTTTTTTCGGGCTTCGCAAGCCTAAAAATAGCTCTTTTTATCCAACCTCCCTACAAACGTGGGTGACCCATTTCACTTTTGGGTCACCCACTTATATGAGTTTCTTATCTCCTGATGAAGCGGAAGTTCTTGAAGAATACCTTCTGCTCTTCGCCGCTTATGTTTGTGATGCGTAGTTTGGTTGCTGTCATGCCGCCCAGTTCATTGCCTGTGTGGATAACAGGGTCGTCAGCACTGTAGTGCAATAGTGCAACCTCTCTCCATGCGCCGTCAACAAACATCTCAAGACGGAAATGTTTTGCAACGTCGTTTACTCCGAAGTTGAAGTCCATGCCTTGGAAAGTGACCTTTGTCTCACTCTCGAGCAACAGTTCGCCACCGGCCTGCCAGTTGATTACCTCAAGCGCAGGAGTAATCTCTACAACATCGCCGTTTATCTTCACAGGAAGCAATGCCAACTGTGTTACTGTAGATGTGAGTTTGTATGGATTGTACTCGGCTGTTGTGTCAAGGTTTGTACCATTTGCTGCATTGTACTTCTCTGTAGCATCTGCAAACAACTTGTTCAAGGTCGGGAGCATTACCTTTGTACCTACCTTTGTGCCAATCTGGTATGGGTGACGCATTGCCTTGTTGTTTTCGAGGTCGAACATCTGTTTCTGCAGTGAACGTGCCTGCTTGTAAAGGTTCTCAAAGGTGATGAAGTTGCTTGTCGCGCTGCCGTTGTCTTTTGCTTCTGCCATTATTTTCATGAGTGCTACAGCGCGTCCGTATGCAGCAAGGTTCTTGCCTTGGATAACCCATGGACGAATCTCGTGCAGAAGCTGAGGGTTGCTGTTGTCGTTAAGCAGAATGTCGCATGCTACTTCAAGTTCGTTACATGTCACATTGAGCATTGCTGTCGCGAACATGTCGCCCTTTAGTGCTTTTTCTGCAGTTTCCTTCAGTTCCTCACCCTCTTCGCGGCGGAATCCGTGACCATTGGGGCCAAGGTCCTTGTTGTAGAGCGCAAATGTACGCAGTGCCAGCGGGTTACTTGGCAGAATATTCTTGAGGCTCTTCTCCCAGTTGCTCTTGTAGTCATACGCCTCCATGTTCCAGCAGTAGTCAGCAATACCATAAAGGGAAATCTTTGATGTCTCGGCGTATTCCATAGGGTTGCTTACGAAACCTGATACATCACCCGCGATATCAAGCCCGTTGCCGTATGCAGGGCCCATGAGAATGTGGTCGCGCACAAAATCGTTTACAGGGAAATTCAACCAAATATAGCCCTTGCGTTGTATGCGCTCGTTAATCCACTCCATTGTGGGCTTGTCAATGCACGCCACAACAGAGTTGCCTGTCCACATTACCTCGATGCCTTCGTTCAACTCCTTGCCAAGTGTGCGCAGATAGCCTTTCTCTTCGTTCGCCCAGCCTTTGTTATACTCGGTAGGGCACAGAATAA
Source organism: Bacteroidaceae bacterium (assembly GCA_045588345.1). Classification (GTDB taxonomy): domain Bacteria; phylum Bacteroidota; class Bacteroidia; order Bacteroidales; family Bacteroidaceae; genus HGM04593. The sequence continues at coordinate 20,280 of JAZNDZ010000054.1, read as the reverse complement.
GTGGAGCAACATCTTTCTTGGCTTTAACAAAGTTGTCATCTACATAATTGAGCAGGGCTGCCTGTTTGTCGGCCTTTGTACCCTCGCCCCAAATATCGTCAAAGAATACAGCGAATGAGCGTACGCCCAACTGGTACATTACTTCAAATTTTGCAATGAGTTTGTCGCGGTCTTCATCGTTCCATTTGATGTCAACGCCCGGGTGAATTGCCCAGTAGAAGTTCACACCGTTCTTTTTTGCGACTTCAACAAGTTCGGCTATGCGGTTTGCTTCTGCCTCGGGGTATGGCTCACGCCACTTGTCGCGGTGCCAGGGGTCGTCCTTGGGACCGTATATGTATACGTTCATTTTGTTGCGGCCATAGAACTCGAGCTGGCTCTTGCGTGCCTCGTGGCTCCATGGAGTGCCGTAGAAGCCCTCAACAGTTCCGCGGAAAGGAACATCGGGCCAGTCGGTGATTGTACATGCCTCCAGTTTGCCTTCTCTCATCATGCCCAGCAGGGTCTGTACGCCATAGTAAAGACCTTTCTCGTCGTTGCCGGCAATCACAACTTCCTTGTCGGTTACCTTCATGAAGTAACCTTCGGGCTTTGCAGGGATGTTCTTCTTGTATCTGTTTACCTTGCTGTCACCGCGGACACCTATGGTCACTTTGTAGCCGGCTTTCTTTACCGCTTCGGGTGTTGCTGTCAGCAGTGCGTCATATACATAGCCTGTAAGGCGTTTTTTGTCGGCATTGATTTGCCACTGTGCAGGTGCTTCTATAAGTTCAGCACCGGTTGTTGCGACCTCTTGCGGAACCGGGTTTACAAGGCTAACCTGTGCAGTCGCGCCCAATCCGGTCATAAGCATAAGGCTTAGTGTCAGAATTTTCTTGTTCATATTATATGGTTTTGGTTGTTTTTATATCACTCTAATCTGTTTGGAGTTCCTTTAGAAGTTGTACTTTAGCATTGCGCATATACGGTGATTGGTGACATTGTGTGTGTCGCTTATCTTGTACTGGCTGTCTGCCTTTCCGTATGCAACGGTTGTAGGGTTGTACTCAATACCTATCTGCATTGCGTTATGTGTGTACAGTACACTTGGGGCTATGCGCCACATGTTGTCCATGTTCTTTTCGCCGCGCATGTAGATTGCACCGGTGAAGTTGTCGTTACATCCCAGATTCTTGGTGAATCCGGCAAAGCAGCAGAATGTCAGGTATCCTTTTTTCAGTGGCTGTTTGTAGGTTACATCCAACCAACCGCTGACACTGTTTATTGAACTGTATTCCTGTTCGCCGTTTTCTTTGGTTTTGGTGATGCCGTAACCGCTTATCATGCTCAGGTGAGCAGCGTTCTGTGCGTATGTGAAACGCCCTTTTATGCCCCAGTTGCCTTTCTTGTATGATGCAAAGAGTGTAGGGCTGATGCTTACCGCAAGGTCTTCCTTGCACTTGAAAGTTTCCATAGCCTGCTTGCCATCCTTCTCAAGTATAGGGTTGTTGTCTGCGTCAACCTTGCCAATCTCCATTGTCTGTCGTGGTTTCAGGGTGAGAAGGTCAACGCCGGCACCAATCTGGAATCCCCCGTTCTTGTACATTGCCTGAAAGTAAAGTTCGGGTACAATGGCGTTACGTGCATAGTTGAACGATGCACCATCAGGGCCGTATGATGTGTACTGGAACTGGTAGAGTGCAGTAGCAGTAAGGGTGAACCCTTGGTTCTTGTAGTCGTATCTCAGTTGCGGTGTGCGGCTGAAAGGGGTGAACGGGGCACCGGTTTCAAGCGAGAATACATCGGGCATCATGTCGCCCATCATGGGGTGCCAGGCCTGTCCTAGAAGCACTGAATGCTCTGTCCAGTCCATCTTGGCGTACGCCTGACGTATACGGAGCACGGTGTTGCTTGAACCAAAACCGGCAAAATCGGCTTCAATTTTTGCAGATGTCTTTGCTCCTAAGAATTCGGGGTCTGTAATGTTAAGCCCCAAGCGTGTAGTAATGCTCAACAGCATCATGTTGGGCTGTGCATTGATGTCATCGCCATTCGCATCAAGTTTTTCGTCCTTTGGCATGTAGTAGAACTGCTCGCTGTTCGATGTCATGCTCTCGCGGGTGTCGAAACATGCATAGTTACGAATGAATCCATAGAACTTTATGCTCGGTTTCTCCTGAGCTCCTGCACTGCTGATGAACATGGTCATCAGTGCAGCCATAAATAGTGTTTTTTTCATATCTGTGTGTAATTTGTCTGTTTCTGTCATCCGAAATATCCCATTCTGCCGACTGCTACAATGAGTATGTAGCCCAGGACAAGTGAAATCACGCCAACCAGCGTGCCGGTTATGAACATCTGTTTTGTCCTTATCAGTCCTGTAGAATATGCAATGGCGTTAGGTGGTGTACTGATAGGCATGGACATTGCAAATGAGGCTGCCATGGCAACACCTACAAGCAAAGTGCCTATGCCGCCAAACTCGCCCAACGGTTCTTCAATGCCTTTGCCCACAGCAACCATTATCGGTACCATGAGTGCTGTTGCTGCCGAGTTTGAGATGAACTGCGATAATGTCCAGCAGATGAGTCCGCCGCCAATGAGTACTACAATAGCCGGCCAATTGTCAAAAGGTATGGCCTTCACAAGATTGTCGGCAAGTCCGGTCTTTGACATGCCTTCTCCCAGGGCGAATCCTCCGGCTACCATCCACAGGCATGCCCAGTCAATATCCTTCAGGTCGCTTGATTTTATTATTCGCGTTATGGCAAACACGCCAATAGGGAACAGTGCCACAACGTATGAGTTTATTCCGGTTACCTTCTCGAACATCCACAGCAGAATGGTAATAGCAAGAGTGGCATAGATTACGTATGTGCGCCAGCCCTTCTTGGCACCTCCCACAATGTGCATATTAATCTTTTTGGCTGTAAAAGGGTACGATATGCGCAGTATTACCCAGGCTATCACCAGTATGGCAAACATGAGCGGTGTCATCACCAGCATCCACTCGCCGAAGTCTACTCCTAATCCCAGTTCTCCATTTATATACTGGAGTGCAATGCCGTTAGGCGGGGTTCCGATAGGTGTTGCAAGGCCGCCGATGTTCGCTCCAATGGGAATTGCGAGTGCAAGTGCCGCTGTGCCCTTTTCTGTGGGAGGCAACTGGCGCAATACAGGGGCCAGAAATGTGAGCATCATAGCTGCAGTTGCGGTATTGCTCACAAACATTGAGAACACTGCTGTAACAAGCATGAAACCGAACAAGACAACATTGGGCTTTGAACCGAATGGCTTTAGCATGGCACGTGCCATGCTCACGTCTACACCGCTTTTGGAGGCAACCAAGGCAAGAATGAAACCGCCCATGAACAGCATGACAGTGGGGTTGGCAAAGGTGTTCATTATTGTCTTGTAACTCATGAGGTCACTCTTGTCGTAACCGCTTATCAGTGGGGTTATGGCGCTGTCCGAAACGGTGAGCAACATTATCACAATTATGAGCAGCGATGTTGTCCATGCCGGCACGGCTTCCACTATCCACATGCATGCAGCCCATACGAAAATAGCAATGACACGTTGCTGAATGGGGTTCAATCCGTCAATTCCAAAGAAATCAGTAGGCAGCATTGCAATTGCAAGTGCAACCAGTGAAATCAATATTACCTTGATATAACGGTTGTAACGGCGTATGAACCGCCATATTTTACTGAGCGTATTTCTTTGTTCCATGCTTGTTCTGAATAAATCTTCCCCAAATTATATTATTTGGTGCTAATTTAGTCTAAACTATTCAAACAATCAAAAAATGGAACCTCTAATTTGCGTGTTCCTACGAACAATGGTGTGCCCTCGCGTTGTTATTTTGTTCAGATACGTTTTTTGCTTTTGGAATAAAAGAGATATTATGGCAACAATTCATTTGACAGACGAGCAGTTCCGCAAGAGGATTGCCGATTACAGCAAGAGCAGTGACAGGTTCGAGTTTCTTGGCAGCAGACCTGCAGTAGTGGATTTCTATGCCGCATGGTGTGGCCCCTGCAAAATGCTATCGCCTGTGTTTGAGGAGGTTTCCGGCGAATATGCCGGCAAGGTCGATTTCTACAAGGTCAATGTTGAAGAAGAGGAAAAACTGGCATCGTTCTTCGGTGTCCGTTCCATTCCCACACTTGTATTCATTCCCAAGAACGGGAAATACAGGATTGTGCAGGGTGCTATAGGCAAACCGCAACTGAAGCAAGCTGTTGATGAAATATTATTGTAGTACATAAAAAGAGCGGCGCGCCGCTCTTTTTATGTACTATTTCCATAGATTCCAGTCAAAGTCCTTCTCAACTGCATCCTCAATGTTGTCGGGCAGTCTGTGGAAGAAGTCTATCTCTGTAATTTCCTCAATTGCGTCAATGCTTCGTGCATAGGTCTTCAGTTTCTTCTTCCCCGCTACATTCTCGCAGTAGAAGCCGATGCCCTTGTAGCCGTTATCATCAATGAGCAGGACTTTATAGAATGCATCGGGTATAACAATGCGGTTCTCTCCTATCGTTCCTTTGCCTTTGTGGCTCTTGAACACAGGTCCGGTAACTACATACAGTTTGCCATATCTTTTTGCATTTTCACGAGTCAGTTCTTCAATAGACTTCCACACACCGCGGTTAAGGTTGTTGTTCTGTGGCGAGATGTTCGAAAAGTAGAAACTCTCTTCCATTGCCTGTTCGCTCCATTTCATGTCTGCGGCAGGTGCAAGATGTCCTCTGTCCCAACCGCTTCGTCTGTAGTCATTGTCAACGGCTTGCGCTCCTTGTACGTCGGGGTCGGGGATAAATTTGCTGTCGCGCGGTTCTGTGCCTTCGACCTCGGCTGCTGTAAGTTCATACGCCACCCAGTTGGGATTCCTCAGCATGCTGTTGTACGATACAGTGTAGCCTGTATGCTCAATTATCTGGCTCTCGGTTGCTTTTATGAACTGTGGTATTGCAAGTTCAATGTCTGGTTCAGCAGGCTGTTCCTCCTTTTGCTCTCTGTCGTTGATGTATATGGCAGAGATTGCAATAATAAGGATTGCTGTAATCAACAGTCTCTTTGTACTGTTACTTTTCTTTCTTCTTTTTGCCATCTATGCTTATGCCCTCTTCAGTTTGCCGTCCTTGAGTATAACCTTGTAACTTTTGCCTTTCTTTGTGCTAAAGGAGAGTGTTTCGTTGCCGTAGCGCAGGCTGCAGCGCTCACCGCTCTTTGAGGTAATTATCGCTTCCTGCAGTTTGCCCTCCTTCCATGTTATGTCAACATCAAAGCCTCCCTTTGCGCAAATGCCCTTGATGGTGCCTTCTTCCCATGCGTCGGGCAGTGCCGGCAGCAGATGAATGAATCCCATGTGGCTCTGCATGAGCATTTCTGTTATTCCGGCTGTACCGCCGAAGTTGCCGTCAATCTGGAACGGAGCATGTGTGTCCCAAAGGTTGTCTAATGTGCCGTTCTTCAGCAGGTTGCCGAACAGGGTGTATGCATGGTTGCCGTCGTGCAGGCGTGCCCACTGGTTCAGTTTCCAGCCCATGCTCCAGCCTGTAGCGCCGTCGCCGCGGTGAACAAGCACCACTTTTGAGGCCTCGGCAAGTTCTGGTGTTGTTACTGGTGATATTGTATGTCCCGGGTGTAGTCCGAATAGGTGGTTCACGTGGCGGTGCTGGTCGTTGGGGTCGTCAATGTCCTTGCTCCATTCCATTAGTTGTCCGTAACGCCCGATTTCGTATGGCGCGAGTTTTGCAAGTACGTTCTTCCACTCCTTGCGCAGTTTGCTGTCCACACCAAGTTCCTCGCTGGCTGCGATAGCATCGAGCAGAATCTCGCGTACTACGCCATGCACGAATGTCGCACCCTGGTCAATGGGGCCATGCTCGGGCGATGTTGAAGGTGCTGCAGTGTATGTGCCGTCAGGCTTTTTCCAAAGATAATCAACAGCAAATATTGCACTGCTTTTTATAATTTCGTATCCGGTATTTTTTAGGAACTCCCTGTTGCGTGTATAGTCGTAATAATCCCACACATGTGTTGCAAGCCATGGTCCTGCCATTGGGTTAAAGTTCCACGACATATCTTGGCTTATGAGCGGTGCTGTAAAGCCGAAGATGTTGCCCGAAATGCTTGCGGTCCATCCTCTTGCACCAAAATATGATTTTGCGGTCACTGCACCCGGTTTCATCAATGTGCGTATGAAGTCTACCAACGGCAACACACACTCGTCAAGGTTTGTTGCGCATGCCGGCCAGTAGTTCATCTGCAGGTTTATGTTGTTGTGGTAGTCTACGCGCCAAGGGCCGTCGACATTGTTGTGCCATATTCCCTGCAAGTTCGCCGGCAGGTTACCGGGGCGTGAACTTGCTATGAGCAGATAGCGGCCGAACTGGAAATAGAGACGTTCAAGCCCGTAGTCTGGCTTGCCTGTGCGGTAACTCTTCAAACGCTTGGGCGTTGGGAGGCTTGCTACTCCCGGATACTCCAATGTAGTGGGCGCGTTAGGGTTGATATCGAGTTGCACGCGGTTGAAGAGTGCCGAGTAATCGGCATAGTGCTCTTTGAACAGTTCGTCGTATCCCTTTTTAACGGCATTTTTCATCCACCGGGCTGTTGTCTCATCCGGGTTTACGCCGACGTATGTCTTCGGGTCGCTGAAATCGGGGTCAAAATTAATTTTGTAATCAGTGTCGGCTGTAACGTAGAGGCATACCTCATCGGCACCGCTGATATGAATCTTGCCATCGCTCAATGAATACGTACACTTATTCGGAGCGGCTTTCACTACAGTCTTGATATGTACGGTATGTTGCATTCCGTTGTTGTCGAGCTTTGCCTTCCAAATGAATCCGTCGTAACTGTCGTGATACAATGTACCTTCAGACACTGGGTTCGGGGCATAACTTAATGTTAGGTTCTGCATTCCGGGTTTGCTCGCACTGAACTTCATTACCAGTACGTTGGCGGGGTACGAAACAAATGATTTGCGTTCATAATTAACGCCGTCCTTGGTGTATTGTACCACTGCGAGCGCCGAATCAAGCGAGAGAATGCGCTTGTAGTCGCCAAGACCCACCATACTGTGTCCTGTTTCAATGTAAATCTCGCCCATAGTGGTAAAGTTTCCGAAACGGAACGGCTTTTCGCCATAATACTCATACGAAGCAGTGCTGTTGAAGTTCTCGCGTGTGAGTTTTGCTGCCTTTTCATCGTCGCCGTCAAGGAATGCCTGGCGTATGTCATCGAGCAGATGTGCCGACTGCTTGTTTACATTCCAGTAGTATTCAGCACCTTTCTCGGTGTTAGGGCCGCCGCGCCACAGGGTCTTCTCGTTCAGGGTAATGCGCTCGGCTTCCAAAGAACCCATTATATTGGCTCCTATGCTGCCGTTGCCTATAGGCAAAGATTGCGATTCCCACTCCTGGTCGGGGTTGTATGCTCCCTCTCCTGCCCATTCGGGCTTGTCGCGCCCTACCCATAGGTCGGGGCGGCCGCCATACCATACACTGCGGCCTTTTAGGGTTGTGGGCTGGTCGAACCATACCGAAAGACCGTGGATGTAGTCACTCTGCGCCTGTAGTCCAAGCGCGCATAGCAATAGTGCAATTAAAGTGTGTCTTCTTCTCATATTATTTGGATTTGTTCTCTTCGTTGTTTATGTGCTGTATCAGTCTTGCTGCATGTTGCCTGAAACTCTGGTTGTAGTCGCGTTCCAGTCCTGCCTCTTCGGTAAGCCTGCGTATTGTGCCCTGCACATCGTCTACACGTTTCAGTACACCGCTGCCATCAGTGGCGATGCTGTATATTTCAATATCCTTGTTGCCGAGTTCAATGAAATAACCACCTGCTATCGCTGTTCTTTTTACTGTTGCCATAGTCCATTATACAAAAAACATCAGTACAAGCTGTATTATTACAACCCTCAGGAACATGCACACGGGGTACACTGTCGCGTATGCGACGGAGGGGTTATCGCCCTCAATCGTGTCGTTGGCATAGTTCAGCGCCATAGGGTTTGCCATTGAACCGCAGAGCACCCCGGTTACAGAACCGAAATCAAGTTTCATTCTTCTCATAGAGAATATTCCTATAAGAAGAACTGGTACGAATGTTATAAGTACTCCCAATGCAAGCCACAATGCACCTTCGGGGCGCATTACTGTTTCAAAGAAATGCTTGCCGGCATCAAGTCCCAGACATGCAAGGTATAGGTTCAGTCCCAAGGCACGCAACATCATATTAGCACTCTGTGTGGTGTATGTAATCATGTGCAGGCGCGGGCCGAACGTACCTATCAGTATGCCTACAATTATGGGCCCGCCTGCAAGGCCAAGTTTTACAGGTAACGACATTCCGGGAATTGCAAACGGAACAGACCCTACAAGCAATCCTAATATCATGCCGATAAATACCGACACAAGGTTCGGTTCGTTAAGGTTCTGCACTGCATTGCCCAATATGCCTTCAACACGTTTTATGTCGGCAGCCTCGCCCACAACAGTAATACGGTCGCCTAACTGCAATACAAGGTCGGGCGTTGCAAGCAACTGAACGCCCGAGCGGTATACGCGGCTTATGTTTATACCGTAGTTGTTCCTCAGTTTCAGCGACGACAGTTTTTTGCCGTTTATTTCGGGGCGAGTTACAAGTATACGTTGCGATATTAGTTCGCTGTCAATCTTGTTCCAGTCAATCTCGCTGCTGTTCCAGTCTTTTTGTTCCTGTTCGCCGAATACAAGGCCAAGCGCTTCCGCCTCATCGGGTTTTGTAATAACCAGCAGAATGTCTTTCTCGTGCAGAATCCTGTCCGACATGGGTATGAGTACATGCCCGTTGTGCCATATTCGTGAGATGACAAAATGATTGTGGCTTATTGCTGCCACCTCTTTTATGCTTTTGCCGAAAATCCCCGGGTTGGTAACACGGTAACTTGCTATGAATACATTCTTCTGGTGCTTGCTGTCGGGTTGGGGCATGTCCTTGTCGCGTACAAAGAATTTGCGAAGAACTGCTATTGCCAGTATTACTCCTACCACGCCAAGCGGATATGTTAGTGCACAACCCAGTGCTGCACCGCTGCCGTCAACGCCCATCTGCTCTAATGTCTGTTGTGCTGCCGCAAGTGCTGGGGTATTTGTTGTCGCTCCGCACAGTATTCCCGACATCTCAGGCATTGGCACACCGCAGCAATAGCTCAGCAGTATGGCAGCAATGGTACCTGTGAGCAGCACTCCCACAGCAGGGGTAATGAGCCGTGCTCCCTCAGTGCGCATTGAACTGAAGAAACCCGGGCCGACCTGCAGACCGAGCGCGTATACAAAAAGCACAAGTCCGAATGTCTCGGCATAGAAGAGCATTTGCCCGTCAATGCTGAGCCCGAAATGGCCTGCAATAATTCCGATAAAGAATACAAAGGTAATCCCGAGTGATATCCCGAACACGCGGATTCTGCCCAGCATGAGCCCGATAGCAGATATGAGTGACAGCACTACAATTGCTTGCAGTGCCGAGTGCTCTATGAATAGCAATTCAAAGAAGTTCGTGGTATCTGTCATATCGAACGTATGTGAGAGATTTCAATAAAGACACAATTGCATCACATCTTCCGGTAGCCTATTTCACTCCAATCTCCTTGAGCAGGTAACCGGCTCCACCGATTCGGTCTACTACAAACAGCACATAACGTATGTCTACCGAAATGTTACGGCAAATAGTCGGGTCAAACTCAATGTCGCTCATTGTAGAGCGCCAAGTACGGTCAAAGTTTATTCCAATGAGTTCGCCCTTGCCGTTGAGTACGGGAGAACCGGAATTACCGCCAGTCGTGTGGTTCGATGCAAGGAAGCACACCGGAACGCTTTTTCTTCCGTTGATGTCAACTGCCCAGCGGCCATAATCCTTGTTCTTGTATATGTCGCGCAGTGATTGCGGAATGTCGTAGTCATAAATCTCCGGATTGTCCTTTGCTATAATGCCGTCGAGTGTTGTCAAATGAGTGTGGTACTCACCGTCGGCATTCTCGTAGCCCGTCACTGTGCCGTATGCCACACGCAGCGTGAAGTTTGCATCGGGGTAGAAAGCGCGTTCTTTGTCCCACTCGCGCAGGGCCTGCATATATGTGCGGTACCACTTCTCAATGGCAGGCACGTTGCTCAGGTTGCGGAATGCGTATTTGCGGTTCTGTGCAAGTGCATCGGCAAACCAGCCGGCAAACTGCACCATAGGGTCGGTTATGTATTTCTCGCGCGTGAGCGGGTACTCTGTGAGAATACGTGTGTTGGCAAACAGGTAGTCAACAAAAGCCTCAGGTGTGCCGTGTTCCTCTATTGCCGCCACAAGTTGAGACGGAACATTTTCTTTGGGCATGCGGGCAATGTACTCGCTGAGCATACGGCGCGAAATGGCATGGTCAATCTCCTTCCTATAGTCATTCAAGTAGGTCTTGCGTGCTTCGGCTTGCTTGTCGGCAGTAAGTTTGTGTCCGCGGGCATCGTATATGTGAAACCAATATGCGTAGTTGAAGAACTCCATGCCAAGGATAGTCTCATTGAAGAGTTCGCGTGCAAAGTAGTGTGGGATAACCTCCTGATATGCGGCATGCATTGAATCGAGCAGGTGCGCATACTGTGGCTCATCGGCAGCCCATGCTGCAAATTCCTTTTCGTACTCTTTTTTCTTTTCAATAGTACACAATTTTTCAAGGCCAAGGCTTTCGCCCTGCCATTTTTTCCATGCGTTTGCTATGTTGGCGTGCTTTGCGGCGTATGCAATACGCGTTGCAACATCCTTTGCTTGCGCTTCGCTAATTATGTCAAGGCGAATGGTGCGCAGTGCTATTTTCATGGGATTTGATACCTCGGCGACATATTCAACAGCATCGGCTGTAACATATTCTTGGGTATTTCCGGGGAATCCGTAAATCATTGTAAAGTCGCCCTCTTCAACTCCCTTTATTGATACTTTGAAGTGGCGTGCAGGGCGGTAGGGCACGTTGTCTGCGGAATAATCTGCCGGCTCGTTGTCGGCATTAGCGTATACGCGGAATATTGAGAAATCGCCTGTGTGGCGGGGCCATACCCAGTTGTCGGTGTCACCGCCGAACTTGCCTATCGATGATGGTGGAGCACCCACAAGGCGCACGTCGCGGAAGGTGCGGTAAACATAAAGCACCTTCTGGTTGCCGTAGTATATTGGTTCAATCTTTGCCTTGTCGGCATTGTGTTCCTTCTTTGCCTCTTCAATGATTGCCGCCTCGCTCTCGCCCGCAGCAATGCGCGCTGTAACGTCTTCCATTTTTACAAGCAGAGTAACTGTGAGCCCCGGAACCGGCAGTTCTTCGCTCTTTGACATTGCCCAAAAGCCGTCGGTAAGGTAGTCGTGCTCTACAGATGACAGTTTCTGTATTGAACTGTAGCCGCAATGGTGATTGGTTATGAGCAAGCCCTCGGGTGAGATGAACTCACCCGTACAACCGCCACCGAATTGTACCACAGCGTCCTTCAGCGATGCCTTGTCGTCGGAATATATGTCATCGGCTTTCAGTTTAAAACCCAACTTGCGCATTGTCTTTATACGCCCCTTTATACTGTTAGGCAACCACATCCCCTCATCGGCGGTGGCGGTTGCGAATGTAATGCACGCAAGTGTGCAGAAAAGCAATCTTTTTATCATGAAAGTCTGTTTTTGATTCCAATATTTTGCGAATATAATACTTTTAAGCGGAACAAATCACTTGCAGGCATAAAAAAAGGGGGCGGCTTTAAAAAGTCGCCTCCAGTTGCAGGGGATGAATAAAAGAGGCCAGAGCAAAAATACTTTTGACCCGGCCTCATTCCGGAAACGCCGCCTCTGGAAGTGGGGTTACCTTACGATTTTTCCTTTCAACACTATACGCTCAATTATCGGTGTCTGGTGTGCGTATGGCAGAAATGCAAGTGACGGCAGTGGCTTTGTTATGTAAAAATTCGCTATTTTACCGCGGGTTATTGAACCAAAGTCTTTGCTTTCACCCATTGCGCATGCGCTGTTGAGTGTGGCAGCATTGAGTGCTTCAGCCGGGGTCATCTTCATCTTTATACTTGCAAGCGATGTTACAAATCTCATATTGCCCGACGGCGCAGTGCCCGGGTTGTAGTCCGAGGCAAGTGCAACAGCCAATCCTGCATCAATCATCTTGCGGGCGGGCGGGTATGTTATACCAAGAAAGAATGCGCACCCCGGCAGCATGGTAGGCATTGTATCGCTGTCGTGAAGTGTCTCTATCTGCTCATCGCCCATCGACTCCAGATGGTCAACCGACAGCGCACCGTGCTCCACGCCTACCTCCACGCCACCCGAAACGGCAAGTTCGTTGGCATGAATTTTTGCGCGCAGTCCGTAGCGTGCTCCCGTCTCAATGATTTTTGCGGTCTCTTCCGGGGTAAAGAATCCACGGTCACAGAATACATCTACATATTCAGCAAGTCCTTCTTTTGCTACAGCCGGAATCATGTCGTTGCACACATGCTCTACATATTCGGCTTGCCGTCCTTTATATGCACGACCTACAGCATGCGCTCCAAGGAATGTGGCACGAACCTCAAGCGGTGCTGTTTCCTTTATGTGGCGTATTACGCGCAGAATCTTCAGTTCATCCTCAAGCGTGAGTCCGTATCCTGACTTTATCTCTACAAGGCCTGTGCCCATGGAAACAATCTCGTCAATGCGCTCCATTGCTTGGCGGTAGAGTTCTTCTTCTGAGGTGTTGTGCAGGCGGTCGGCTGAATTCAGGATACCGCCGCCACGCTTTGCAATTTCCTCGTAGGAAAGACCGTTTATCTTGTCAAGAAACTCCTGTTCGCGGCTGCCGGCATATACAATGTGTGTGTGCGAGTCACAGAACGAGGGGAACAGCCATCCGCCTTGTGCGTCAATGACTTCGTTGCCACCGGCATCGGACAGGGTGTCCATTGTGCCGTAATCTTTTATGCGTGTACTGTCGGTGAGCAGCCATGCATTTTCAAGCATGGTAATTTCTTCCATAGCCTTGCCGCGGACGCGAGTGCGTCCGCTCTCGTCAATGCCGACGATAGTTCCAATGTTCTTAATCAGCAAGTTCATATTCATTCAGGAACTTTACCGATGAAGCAATATGCGGGAACATCACAGTGTCATTGTCAACAAACGGAACCACTTTGCGGTATGCCTCAAAGATTTTCTCAATTGTATTTGAAGAGCGCATAGGCCGGCGGAACTCCAATGCCTGTGCGGCATTCATCAGTTCGATGGCAAGTACGCGCTCGCTGTTCTGCACTACCTTCCACAGTTTGGTTGCTGCATTCGAGCCCATGCTCACATGGTCCTCCTGTCCCTGTGACGAGGGAATGGAGTCGCACGATGCAGGCCAGCAAAGTCCTTTTGACTGGCTCACGATTGATGCTGCGGTGTACTGCGGAATCATGAAACCGCTGTTGAGTCCCGGGTTTGCTACAAGGAAATGGGGCAGGCCTCGTGCGCCAGATATGATTTTGTAAATGCGGCGTTCCGAGATGTTGCCGAGTTCGGCCACTGCTATTGCAAGGAAGTCCATGGCAAGTGCAATGGGTTGTCCGTGGAAATTGCCGGCAGAGATTACCTCGTCGGTGTCGGGGAACACTGTCGGGTTGTCTGTTGCCGAGTTTATTTCAGTCTCAAGCACACTCCAAACGTATGCAATAGTGTCTTTTGAAGCACCGTGTACCTGCGGAATGCAGCGGAAAGAGTAGGGGTCCTGGACATGTTGCTTGTGTTGCTTTATAATCTCGCTTCCTTCAAGTATATCGCGAATGTTTTTCGCAGTTTCTATCTGTCCGTTGTGCGGGCGTATCGCATGTACATTATGCTCGAAAGGTTCAATTCTGCCGTCGAAGGCATCGAGCGACATTGCGCCTATGTGGTCGGCCCAGCGGCTCAAGCGCTTTGCGTTTATAAGAGAGTAAACACCGTATGCCTGCATGAACTGTGTGCCGTTAAGCAGTGCAAGACCCTCTTTTGAACACAGCATGATAGGCTCCCAGCCCATTTTTTCAAGCAATTCCCTGCCACTGATTATGTTGCCTTCAATTTCAACTTCTCCAAGGCCAAGCAATGGCAGGCACATGTGGGCAAGGGGTGAAAGGTCGCCCGATGCCCCAAGAGAACCTTGTTCGTACACTACAGGTACAATGTTGCTGTTGAACATGTCTACAAGGCGCTGTACTGTCACCAATTGAACACCTGAATGGCCGTATGAGAGTGATTGTACTTTCAGCAGTAGCATAAGCCGTGCAATATCTTTGGGTACACGTGCTCCTGTGCCGCAGGCGTGCGACATCATCAGGTTCTTCTGCAGTTGTGACAGGTTTTCCTTGTCGACAGATATGTTGCACAGCGAACCGAATCCGGTTGTTACGCCGTAGATAGGCCGTCCGGCGTTCTCCATTTTTTTGTCAAGGTACTCGCGGCAGTGTTTTATGCGTTTCACTGCATCGTCGCTAAGGGCTATTCTGTAACCATTGGTCAGGATTTCTTCTACGCGGTCAATGGTAAGGTGCTCGGAATTTATGTAATGTATCATGGTTGTTTATTTGTTCTCGTTGAATACTCTTTCAATCAACTCCTTGTCGGCAAGGTTGGGCAATGTGACTCTCAGCAGCGGTGTACGCTCCATTTGGCGTTTTATGGCAAACATGGCACCCTCATTGCGCGCCCAACTGCGACGTGCAATGCCGTTATTTACATCCCAAAGGAGCATTTCTTCAATGTGGCGTGCCGAATCCTCGCTACCGTCAATCACCATACCGAATCCGCCGTTCATTACCTCGCCCCAGCCTACGCCGCCACCATTGTGGATTGATACCCATGTGGCTCCGCGGAACGAGTCGCCTATGACGTTGTGTACAGCCATGTCGGCGCAGAACTGCGAACCGTCGTATATGTTCGATGTCTCGCGGTAGGGAGAATCGGTTCCCGAAACATCGTGGTGGTCGCGTCCCAACACAACCGGTGCCGAAATCTCACCCTTTGCAATTGCCTCGTTGAATGCGAGTGCTATGCGTGTGCGGCCTTCGGAGTCGGCATAAAGTATGCGTGCCTGTGAACCCACAACAAGCCTGTTCTGCTTTGCCTCGCGAATCCAGTGGAGGTTGTCCTCAAGTTGCCCGCGAATCTCTGCCGGTGCCTCAGTGAGCATCTGTTCGAGCACCTCAGCGGCAAGGCGGTCTGTTGTTTCAAGGTCTTTCTCGCTGCCCGATGTACATACCCAACGGAACGGGCCGAATCCGTAATCAAAGAACATGGGGCCCATAATGTCCTGTACGTATGATGGGTAGCGGAATTTGCCGTCTGGGGCAAGAATGTCTGCTCCGGCGCGTGACGATTCAAGCAGGAATGCGTTGCCATAGTCAAAGAAGTACATGCCGCGTGCAGTGAGGCGGTTTATTGCTGCCACATGGCGGCGCAGTGACTCCTGTACACACTCGCGGAAACGCTCGGGCTCCTCGGCCATCATGCGGTTCGATTCTTCATAAGAATAACCCACAGGGTAGTAACCGCCCGCCCAGGGGTTGTGCAATGATGTCTGGTCGCTGCCAAGGTCAACGTTCATCTCTTCATCGGCAAGGCGTTCCCAAAGGTCTACTACATTGCCCACGTATGCAAACGATACGATTTCTTTCTTTTCAACAGCCTCTTTTATTCTTGGAATAAGTTCATCGAGCGAATGGTGCAACTCATCTACCCAGCCTTGGTTATAGCGTTTCTCGGCTGCTGCAATGTTAATCTCGGCAGTTACGCTTACAACGCCCGAAATGTTGCCGGCCTTTGGCTGAGCACCCGACATTCCGCCCAATCCGGCAGTAACGAACAGCATGCCTTTGAGGTCACTCTGCCCGGGCTTCATGCGTTTGCGTGCTGCATTCATTACCGTAATAGTAGTGCCATGTACAATACCCTGAGGTCCTATGTACATGTACGAGCCGGCTGTCATCTGGCCGTATTGTGAAACGCCCATGGCGTTGAAACGTTCCCAGTCATCCTGTGATGAATGGTTGGGAATTACCATGCCGTTGGTGACAATTACACGCGGAGCATCCTTGTGTGAGGGGAACAGTCCAAGCGGGTGCCCCGAATACATTACAAGTGTCTGCTCGTCGGTCATCTCGGCAAGGTATTTCATGGCGAGGCGGTACTGTGCCCAGTTCTGGAAAACGGCACCGTTTCCGCCGTATGTTATAAGTTCGTGCGGGTGTTGTGCAACAGCCTTGTCAAGATTATTCTGAATCATGAGCATTATGGCTGCCGCCTGGCGTGAACGTGCCGGGTACTCATCTATGGAACGTGCATACATCTCATAATCGGGGCGCAGACGATACATGTAGATGCGTCCGTATCGTTTCAACTCGTCAAGGAACTCTGGTGCAAGTTCTGCGTGGTGCTTTTCGGGGAAATAGCGCAATGCATTGGCCAGCGCCAGTTTTTTCTCCTGGTCGGTGAGGATGTCCTTGCGCTTGGGCGCATGGTTTGCTGTCGTGTCGTAATTTTTCTTTGCAGGCAACACATCTGGTATTCCTGCAAGAATATCCTTCTGAAAATCGGTCATGGTCGTTATGGTAAAATGTTAAAACTGAAATATTAAAGCTGAAAGCATAAAATAGTAACTGCAACTTTTTACTTCTCTGCTTTTCGCTTTCCGTTTTTAGTTTATCTTGCTTTCAACAATGGCAAGTATCTCCTTTTCGGCTTGCTGTGCCTGCGCCTGAATATCCTCGGCGGCCTTTATGAGCCTTTCGGCTGTCTCGCGGTCTTTCAAACCTGCCGCATTGATTTTTACATTAAGACAAGCGCCCATTACTGCCGAGCGTGCTGCCAAAGCACCCACACCTGCATCGGAAACGGAATTCGGGTTGCCCTCTTCGGCCATTGCGCGTACAACATCGAATGCCTTGTAAGCGGCCTTCATTGTGCGCAGGGGAACTTCCGTTGCGTAAAGCGTTGCCACCTGCATTGCCTCTGAACGTGCCGCTTTCTCTTCTGCTGTCGCTTTTGGCATGCTGAATACATCCATTATCTTGTTGAAGGCTGCGGTGTCCTCATCAACAAGAGCAAGCAGTTCGTTCATCACGGCCATTCCCTCTTCGGCCCAATCAGAGAAGAACTCCCAACGTTCATCCCATCCGGCCTTATGCGAAGACAAGTTGGCAACCATTGTGCCCAAAGCGGCTGCCAATGCTCCCATATATGCCGATATTGAGCCGCCGCCGGGTGCAGGTGATTCGCTTGCTGTCTCTTCGGCAAACGCGGCACAGGTCATGTCGATAAGTCTCTTCGTGCTTTTCTGTTCCTCGGCTGCGAGCATGTACTCAATGACTTTTTCTTCGGGTTTGAACTCCTTGAGTGTCGAAAGCCCCATGCTTTCAATGGCAATGCGCACTAATTCTCTTTCGGGCACGCCTGTAGAGCGGTTCTGCTTGCGCAGAAAATAACGGCCGGCATCTACAAGAACCTTCTTTGGAACAAGGCCTACAATCTCCGTGCCTGTGACGCGCACACCGCGTGCATCGGCTGCACGGCATACCTCGTCAAACGCCACATGCAACGGAGTAATTGAGAGGTTGGTAAGGTTCATTGATACCTGTGCAATTCCATATTCGTCAATGAACCAACCGATAGCCTTGCATGCCTTCAACGTACCGGGTTTCATTACCGGTTCTCCGTTCTCATCTTTTATTATTTTGCCCACTATGGGGTTGCCTTCGCGCATAGGGCGGCCCTTTTCGCGTACGTCGAATGCTATGGCATTGGCGCGGCGTGTGGATGTGGTGTTCAGGTTGTAGTTGACAGCAACAAGGAAATCGCGTGCCCCTACCGCTGTCGCTCCTGTACGTGCAATTCCTTCGTCAAATGGGCGTGCGCCATAGTCGGGCTGTTCCTCGCTGTTTGTCATTCTTTCGGGCAGTGCTTCGTATTCTCCTTTGCGGCATACAGCAAGGTTGCGGCGTTCGGGCTTGAAGGCTGCGGCCTCGTAGCAGTATGTGGGCACACTGAGTTCGTCAGAAATGCGTTTTGCAAGCGAGCGTGCAAGTTCGGCGCACTCTTCCATGGTAATGCCCGATACCGGAATCAGCGGGCATACATCGCATGCTCCCATGCGCGGGTGCGCTCCTTTGTGCTGGCGCATGTCAATGAGTTCTGTCGCTCGCTTTATTGATGCAACTGCTGCATTCATCACGGCCTCCGGCTCCCCCACAAATGTCACTACGGTGCGGTTTGTGGCCTCGCCCGGGTCAACATCCAGTAACTTTACGCCCTTTATGCCTTCAATGGCATCGGTTATCTGTTTCACCACCTCGGTGTTGCGCCCCTCGGAAAAATTGGGAACGCACTCTATTATTCTCTTTTGCATAATATATGTATACCTATTTAAATTATCTTTTCACAAATGTAGGTATATTTTTTGTAAAAGGTGCTTTGTATACAAAAAAAGAATGGCAGCCAGGCTGCCATTCTTTTTTTGTGGTTCCCTTATTTTCTCTCATTATGGGGAGAATAAGGGTGGAATCTTACTTTACAAGTACCTTTTTGCCATTAATGATGTAGATACCACCATTGGTTACCTTCTCAATCTTGCGTCCCTGGAGGTCGTAGATGCTTTCGATAACATCACCGTTGGTGATTACATCCTCAACACCTGTAGGATATGTACCGTAGAATGTCGGGAGTACCATACCGTCTGAAACAGACTCTGTCACCTTGAATACACCGGCTACTGTATCAAATACAAGAGTCAATCCCTCGCTTACGATAGTTGCTGTGCTGTTCTCATCTTTGGCAATAGTGATTGTCCAGCTGCTCATTGGAGTGTAAGCACCATTTGAACTGAGCTTTGGACCTGAAGTTCCATACATTGAAGATGTGTAGATATAGTTGCCGTTTGCATCCTTAATGTAGAATGTTCCAGCCTCGGCAGCCTCTTCCAATGTGATAGCATAGTAAGCAGCCTCGGTCAAGTCATTGCCATTGATTGTTGTTTCAACAGCCGGCAGAACATTGTTTGCAAGAGGTGCTGCTACATTGCCGTTTGCTGCAAGGAAGTAGCTGCCGCTTTCAACTGCAACAGCTCTGTGGTATGTAACAGCCTCAGAGATGATGTACTCAGCCGATGTAGATGCACTTACGTATGTCTTGTCACCGTATGTGAGTTCTACAATAACCTTGAGAGTACAGCTGTTCTCGATAGTGATTTCACCGTCGGTCTCCTCGTCCTCGACAGTAGGCTCATTACCGTCTGTTGTGTAGTAGTATGTAACGTTTGTCACACCCTCAAGGTCTGCTGTTGCAGAGTGTACATTTACAGTCTGAGAGCCAACATAAACACCGCTTGCGAGGTCGATTGCCGGAGCCTCAAGCTTGTTCTCAGCCGGATATACCTTAATATATGTGATGTACATCACGCTTGAGTAGTTGCCGCCGTTAGAACCGATAACGAGTTCGTAAACATTGCCGGCAGCCTGGTTTTCTGCAGCAATCTCAAATGTAGATGTTGCAGCAGTTCCGATGCATGCTGTACTTACAGCGTTATCGCCAACATATACGTTCATATCAACATTTGGATAACTTGTTCCGCTTGAGTGACCGATAACTTCAATCTTCTCAACTGCAAAACCGAATGCAGGAAGAATAATCTTAGTGCCAGGCTTAGATATATTCAAGAAGCCCTTGTTGTCGTAGATATAGCTACCGTTGTTTGCTGTCGGGTCGATGTTGATAGTATTAGTGCCATCGGTGTACTCACCGGCTGTCTTGATGCTGCTGAAGTTATTCGCCTCCATTGTTGGGATGCCCCACGCTCCATTTACAAAGTCAAATACAACGGTTTCGTTGAGAGTTGCAGGAGTTTCCGGTTCTGGTTCAACAGGTTCTTCAACCTGGAATGTGAAAGTCTGACCGGCAAAGTTCTCGCCGTCCACGCTCTTGATTAAGCCGGCAGGAATCTCGAATGTGTAATTACCAGTCTTGGTTACAGCTGCATTCATTTCGAATGTGAATGTCACCTTGTTTCCTTCAACAACCGCAGCGCTTATCCATGCTGTAGCAGCAACACCACCGTTTGCATCCTTCAACTTGATGAATGTTGCAGTTCCAGTTCCAGTGCCTGTGCCAGTACCTGTACCAGTGCCTGTTCCGGTTCCGGTACCTGCATCTGCAGTAACAAGCTTAATATCCTTTGTAAACTCGATAGTTATGCTGCTGAGTGACTCAACAACCTCATCAGCAGCCGGTGTCTGAGAAGCAACCTCG
>JAZNDZ010000053.1:0-4219 GCA_045588345.1 Bacteroidaceae bacterium | reverse complement strand
TTATTTATATATGCAAGCGGCGACCTGTCCATGTAATACAAAGTATTATTCCAATAGAACTCGGCAGGTGGGAAATACATACTGCTTGTTATTGAAGAGACTCTTTTGTCAAGGTCCCACGTTGCAACAATAGAATCTTTTCGCTCAAACTGCGTAGCACTATCCTCCTGCGCAAAGCCACATACGGTAGTAAACGCAACGATTAAGGTTAAAAATAGTTTTTTCATATTATTCGATTTATCTTGAATCGGTTTAATTTTTGCAATTATAATAATATCGGATAACAGTTTTACCCCCCCCTGTTAATAAATGTTAATATAGCATATAAAGCGAATGTTTATACTTATAAGACGGATAGGATGCCTATTTGTTACAATGAGCACTGACTTATTTTCTTTTCTTCGGTTCAATATTTAAACGATAAACAATGTGCAGCATAGCATAGCGTGGTACGGTGTTGTACCAAGTCTCGGTGCGGCCTTGGGCATTGAGGGTACGACGTACAGTGGATAGTTGCCCCAAAATGTCAAAGCCATCGAGTGTGAATATAAGATTACCGTGCAGGAGTGAGGCATTCGTAAGTCGGGCATTCCAAACCAAATCATTGCTGTTCATTGTGCGGTCTTCATAACCACGTCGGCTGTACATAGTAAGGTCGGTACTCAACGAGAAATTCCACGGCAGGTTGAGCTGTGCGTTTACTCCATAATTGAAATCGGCCACATTTATTGTGGTAAAATCTGTTCGCGGACTTGTTGCATTGGTATAACGCACATCAGCACGCAGTCCAATGCTATAGTTCTTCCATTTGTAATTAAGAGCAAGATTCTCACTCAACACAAGGTTACGAACCTCGCTGCGTGTGCTTTCTACGGCATCTGCCAGTGACAAATAATCAACACTGTTTGCAAATGATGCATCGGTTTTGGTTGTCAGGAAAAAGCGTTGCTCCTTATCAAGTGCTTGTGTAAAGTGGAACGCTGCACCTGCATCCCAGTTACCGTCGATATTCTCGGGGCGATAGGTGCGGATACCGGTCTGTGGGTCATACACCATAGCCTCGCCAACTGCATTCTCAATAAAATTGTATCGTGCGGTCAAACGTATATCACGTGAGACTTCTCTTTTCCACCATGAGCGGTTGAGATTCACGCTGTGTCGGCGTGTCCGCTTCAGGTTGGGATTGCCGTAACGTACAACAAGCGGATTGTTGTCATCTACAATATCAAGCATACGCACAAGCGACGGTTCGCTGTAGCTCATATGATAAGATAGTCCGAAATCATCGAATCCCAAACGCACGTATGGCTCAAGAACAATTGTGCTACGCATTGTTATCGTATCCACCTCCCCTCGCGTATAATCCAATTTGTCTGTTTGCACGCGAAGTACCGGCTGCAATAAAATATTCATCTGCTTGCCCAAAAGTCTGAAATGCTTAATCACCTTTATATCTACTTTATGAATGTCGCTGGTGGCAATAGAACGGTAGCTGTTCTGATAGTCAAGACTCTGTTGCAGGGAGTCGGTAGTCGAAGGCAAGGCACCAAGTGGATATGTATCGCCACTCCACTCCGAAAAACGGTCGAGGCGATATTGCTTGTAATTTCCCGAAGAGTAATGCTTGCTATAGCTGTACAAAGCTTTTACACGCAACGGGTTCTGTTTGGCATTGGAATAATTATACATTGCCGATGCTTCATACTTGTAGTTCAGCGACGATGATGGATTGTACCGATTCTGGAACATATCACTGCCGACCGTGTTCTTGCCGTGGCGCAGATCGATGTGCGAGTAATTCTCACCGTTGGCTTTGTCAAAGCTACCACTAAGATTTATATCCACAAAATCCGGTGTGTGGGGTATATCTATCACTGCGTTTGCATTGAGAGTAGCCGAAAGGCTCTTGTTCCAACCCTCTCCTGTATTGGCGACACGGTTTATCAATGACTCCTCCAATTGTTTGCTGCCAATGCCCGCAAAAAGGGTATCAATGGTTGCACCACGATAGCTATCGACAGTATTAGTCGAGAACGAGGCTGCCAACTGTTCTATGCGGTTACTGCCATCACTATATTGCACCGACGGATTGACGGTAGCATACCAAGTGCTCTTTTTCAGCTTGAAGTTATTATTACTGATAACCTTGAGGCGGTCGGTGCGGTTACTGTTCCTGTTACGCATATAAACATTGTCTGCTCCAAGGAAGTAACTGCCTGACCCTATTGACAAATTGTCTATATCCTCGTGTATCAGTTTAATATTGCTTGTCAGTTTCCACTCCTCATCAAGGTCCTTTAACAATAGTTCGGCACCGCCATACTGCATATTCGTCAACCCCGATGCCTGCCACTCGGGATTCCAGTTTCCCGAACTTCCGGGGGAACGGGTATCATTTGTGTTATTGAAATTGCCGAACAGTGCCAAGCGTGACACATCGGAAAAACGCAATCCGAACACACGTCCCAAATAGCGGTTATCCGTGCCGTATGCAGCCTCGGCATTGGCTACCCAACCGGTTGCATATTCGCGTTTGAGCCGTACATCCATAACTGTAGGATACTCTTTCAATGAATCTACGCCTGTTATATAAGCGTGGTCGGGTGTGCGTTCATATACCTTTACCTTATTTACCATATAAGCAGGAAGGTTCTGAAGTGCCACACTCGGGTCGCCTTTGAAAAAATCCTCGCCATTCACAAGCAGACTGCTGACAAAACGCCCGTTTACTGTGATACGGTCACCGTCGAGCATAACACCCGGCAACTGGCGTATCAGACCATCGAGCATACTGCCCTGTGCCAACTGGAATTCAGAAGCATTGTATGTGATAGTATCCTTACCCATTACCATTCGTACCTTGGTCGCCGAAACAGTAACCTCGTCCAACTGAAAATTGTCGCGAAAAAGCAGTATGCAACCAAAGTTGAAAATCCACTTACGGCTGCCAATAAGTTTGAATTCAGAATATTCTGTTGCGTATTCGGGGTGTGACACTTTCAGCAATACACGCTCGTCCCTTATCCTTTCTTTAATCATTACCCAACCATTCATAGGCACACCATCAATATTCGGCAGATTGTTTTCGGGTCTTGTGACACTTTTTGCTATAAGAGTACTGTCCATACGCAGGACCTCGATGGTCGCGCCCTCAATACGGCGGTGGGTGGCTATGTCTTTTATGTCGCCACAAACAAGCGTTTTATCAGTGTTTTGCGCACACACTATCTCAACAGATGACACTGCAAACAGCATCGCTAAAAAAAGCAGGTGTTTTGTCGGTTCCATATTTTTCGGTTTATCACACTTATACCTATAGGACGGATGGGTGCCCAATTGTTACAACCTCACAGCACAAAATTATGCCAAACATTCCATATACTTTGTAATTGTGTCTTATATTTCATCTTACAAATCTTATATTTTAAGCAAATCGTGAAAGATTCGAGTGTTTGGGCTGTTTAAGTCTCAAAAACTACGTTAAAATCATTTATCTTCGCGGTGTAAACAACTAAACAAACATCAGCTAATATGATTAAAAGAGTGACACTGTGCAGCATTGCATTCATACTGACATACTGTATAATTTATGCCGTTTCATACAATGGCAAGAGGGAGGAGATTGAACAGAAGATAAACGGGCTGTTTGCAGCAAATGCGCACTCCTTTGCCGATAGTATTCTGGTGAGAGAGGGAATGTATTTTTTCAAGAAAAGTGACAGTGAGAGGTTTAAAGAGGTACATGACCTTAAATTTGAAGATGAGAACGGCTTGATTATTGTGCCGCATAAGTTTATAAGAAATTATGACTTCACCGAGTTTCACAGAAGAGGTACAGAAACTTTGCTGCTTCATACAAACTCTTTCAACCTCTTTATCGCCGACTCCATATGGAACAACTGCCTGAAAGCTGCCGGCTTTGATGTAGAAAGTGCGTTGTTCCTCTCAACAAGAGACCTACGCGATATGTTCCCCGAGGGCGGAGAGATAAACCTCGACATAAAAGCACCTATTGTATCGGCCAAGCATATGAACGGCAGGGACTGTTTTGTCACAGATTCCGTAGGACTGGGCATACAGAACCAGGCATATCTATTCAGCGAGGTGCATATCCCGGCACTTCAGGTAATGAAGAGTGCCAAATGGTGGGGGCTTGAACTGTGGGTTGCCATTTGCACGGCTATCATCGTGTGGCTCTTTACTTCCAAAGGGAACAAGG
>JAZNDZ010000052.1:0-4956 GCA_045588345.1 Bacteroidaceae bacterium | reverse complement strand
ATGGTATTTCGTTCGATGGCTGCCGATACATACTTCACAGCCATTGTTTGCTTGGTATATGATACGCAAGTCTTCTTAAATTCAAGTATGGGTATTACTGATTCCATTTCTTTGCAAGATATTTAGCGGTAAGATTTAATGCAAGTACAAATAGCAAGAGGAAGAGCGATGCGCCCCAAATCAACTCTTGCAAGTTAGGGTCGTTGAAAAATTCCCAAATAAGCAGAGGTACTGCCGAGATGGGCTTATCAACAGAGAAGCGGATAAGCGAACAACCAAGAGCTGTGAACATTAGCGGTGCAGTCTCTCCAATTACTCGCGAAACAGCAAGTAGTATGCCTGTGAAGATACCACCGAACGCAGCAGGCAGCTGCACTCGCATCATCACTCGTGCCTTGTTGCCTCCGAGAGCCAATCCCGCCTCCTTGAGTGATGCTGGAAGAATCTTCAGGGTCTCTTCTGTTGAACGAACGATAAGCGGAACCATCATGATACAAAGTGCCACGCTGCCTGCGATTGCCGAATAGCCTTTCATCGGAACAACCACCCATATATAGGTTATGATACCGATAATTACCGATGGCGTACCTTGCAGAAGGTCAGTCAGATAACTAACAAATTGAGCAAATCGGTTCTTACTATTCTCTGCCAAAAATGCTCCACAAAGAATGCCCAACGGAACGGCAACAATTACAGCCATGCCAAGCATAATCATTGTTCCGACTATACCATTTGCTATGCCTCCGGGTATGGGTTCGCCCGCTTCGATAGCCTTCATTGCCTTGTACGCTGTTGGTGTCGGCTCTGTAAAGAACGCCCAAGAGAGTTGATGGTAGCCACGCAACAATACTTCTCCCAAAATGGCAAGCAACGGAACGGCAGTAAGTGCCGCCAACAGGCAAATGCCCCAAAGCATCAACTTGTCTTTTGCCAAACGATGTTTTATTTTCAATCTATTCATAATCAGACTATTCTTGCGCGTTTAATCATAATTTTACCTATTATATTGATAAGAGCGGTAATTAGAAACAATACCAATCCTATGGCAATCAAAGATGACAGGCGCAAATCGTCTGCCTCACCAAACTGATTGGCAATGATTGACGCCATGGAATTTCCCGTAGATTGTATGGAATCGGGAATATTATTGGTATTTCCGATAAGCATTGTAACGGTCATTGTTTCACCTAACGCTCGGCCTATAGCCAATACATACGAAGAGAACATGCCAGAACCGGCTATAGGGAAAATGATTTTTCTTATCACCTCGGCTCGGGTCGCTCCCAGACTATATGCTCCTTCTTTTAAGTCGTTTGGCACCATCTTGATAAATTCGGCACTAAGCGACGCCACGTAAGGAATAATCATTATCGCCAAAACAAGAGATGCGGTCAGTATGCCTGAACCTTGTGGCGAGATATTAAGTGCCATAAGGATTGGACGTAAAGTGTAGAAGCCCCACAGTCCATATATAATTGACGGAATACCCGCCAACAAGTCGGTTACGGTACTCAGCACCAATGCAACCTTTGTCCCCTTGAAATACTCGCCCACGAAAAGTGCAACGGGCAGTGAAAAGGGAATGCAAAAGACAAGAGCCAGCAAGGCAGTCATCAGTGTGCCTGTAATGAATGGCAACGCTCCGTATTGTTCATTACCTGCGGTGTAACTCCACTGCGAAGAGGTAAGGAAGTTCAGAAATCCGAAATGTTCAAAAGCATCGTATGCGTCAGTGACGAGGGCGTAAACAACGCCCCCGCACACTATCGGCATAATCAATGCTACTACAAACAATATTATTCTGTATAGTTTATCATTCATAGACTAATCCAATACTTTACTGTAGTATCGCAACTCCGTCGTATGTAACGGCCTTCAGGTTTTTCATACTTAATTCTTTTGCCTTCGCTGGAAGCGGGGCGTAGTGAACTTCCGTGGTGATGTCCTGTACCTCATCAGAGAGAACATACTGCAACAAATCGAGTGTAGCCTCAGCCTGCTCCTTGCTACGGCCAGAGTAGTTCTGCTCCTTGTATATAATCATCCAAGTGAATGTTGAGATAGGATAAGCACCGGCAGCATCTGCATTGGTGATTGACGTACGGGTGTCGGCTGGAATTGTGCCCGCTGCGGCTGCTGAAATAGATTCAGCCGTCGGCAACACAAATTCACCTCTCGCGTTCTGAATGATGGCATAGGGAATCTTCTGTGCAAATGCGTACTCCGAACCTACATAACCGATAGAGTTTTTGGTTTGTGAGATGACGCCTGCAACACCGGGATTACCTTTAGCGGCCTGTCCCGAAGGAAAGTTCACCGACTTGCCGGCACCGAACTTTTCTTTCCACATAGGACTGACTTTTGTAAGATAGTCGGTGAAGATGAATGTCGTACCTGAGCCATCAGAACGGAATACGGGGATGATGGCCTCGGCTGGGAGTGTCACATCAGGATTAAGAGCGGTCAGACGTTCATCGTTCCACATCTTAATCTCGCCTGCGAAGATGTCTGCAACAACCTCACCTGTAAGTTTCAATTCCTTTACTCCGTCCAAATTATAGGCTATAACAACGGCACCCATACAAGTTGGGACGTGAACTACAGGCGCCATTTCTGCCATCTCTTTATCGGTGAGGAAAGCGTCACTGCCAGCAAAATCCACAACCTTGTCGCGCAAGTTGCGAACGCCACCGCCCGAGCCGACACCACCGTACGCAACTATATCACCATTTACCTGAGCAAAATTCTCAAAAACCACATTGTAAAAAGGAAGAGGGAATGTTGCACCTGCTCCCGAAAGTTCTTGAGCCTCACGAACACCATTTTTGGCGTTACCGCCACACGATGCCATTGTTATGGCAATTGTCAATGTCATAATTGACGAGATAATCTTTTTCATAATGATACTAATTTTAAATGTTTGTTAGATTATTTAAATGTTTGTTAGATACCAAAGTAACAATTTACGTATGCCGAATATTTATTTTTTACGCCATCGGCTTTAGGCATTGCCATCCTGAAATTAGGAGCAATCTTTACATACTTGCCGAGTTTGAACTGTGCACCGAGTATTGCACCAGGTTCATCCTTTGCTATGTTCCAATCATTCTTTGAGTACAAATCATCGAATCGTGCATATAACGAGACATTCTTGGGAAGATTGACAGAGGCAAAGACTGAATAGCCGTTTTGGTCGGCATTTTCTTTATGTGATGCGTTCATCATGTAGTTGTACTCTGCTCCGATGGTGAACTTCTCATGCTTATAGCCCATAAATCCAGCCATGTTCTTGATAGCTTTGCCACCTTTTTCTCCGCTTTCATTAAGACCGCCATACAGACGTATCTGGAAACCCTTTACCGGAGTGAGTGTCACACCTAAGCCATAGTTCAGACCATCTTTCATCTGAATCTTCTTATAACCTTCGCCGTTCACGATAATTGCATCAGCTGAAATCCAGTCTGCAAACTTATAAGCTACAGAGATACCCAAATCGGCACTACTACCAAACTTGTATTCGTCTTGGAAAGACTTCATGATGTAGCGATAGCCCCAGAACTGTTCTTGAAACTTGAATTGTGTTGTCGAAATAAGTCCGCCGTTTAAAACAAGATGACCAGTTTCCCACGATACCATTGCATGCTTAATATAAGCTATGCGTTGGTAATCGCTTACATCTGACGACTTGCCGATGTCCAATACACCCTTGATAGACAATCCGCTTCCGAGTTTATATTCATAACCCAAGTAACTTCTGTCTAATTCAAAGCCCCGATTGTCATTCTCGGCACCAAAACCTGTGTGGAAGTTTTCAAACACTTGCACAATCGCTTTGCCTTTCGGCGCCTCTGTTTGGGTATCCTGCGCCTGAGCTGTGACACCGATGCAGGCTAAGAGCCCTGCCATGATAAATTTCATTTTCATATCAGTATTTTAATTTTACATTACACATATCGTTTCATTTCTTCACCCTCAACTCCTGCATATAACTCTAACAGGCTCTTTGCAGGACTTGATTATCCCTTAGATAGTCCAATGGCGATAATTGTGAGAAACAACACAAAGACGATGAATCTCACCCAATTGTAAATCTTGAAGATTCTTTCTGCTTTTTCTTTGTTCATAATACAGCGTCAACGAGGATATGGTTTGCTCTCTGTTGACGCTGCAAAAGTATAGATAGGATATTACAGACGTGTTGCAAGGGTAATAAAGAATTATTGCAACCTCACAATGTCATGAGATTATATACAGAGCGTTAAGTGAATAAGCGAAACAACGAAATATGCCAAAATCCAGCCCTGTGTTCCCGACATTTTAGGCTTAAAAATCGTTCGTTTTTGATGCTCTAAAACGCATTTTTCGGCGAATCTCACTAAACACTTTTTAACAGTGAATTTACACTTTTTAAGCCAACTTTTCGCCGATTGTTCATGTTCCATAACCTCAAAATTTTGAGTGATGGCACACACATTTTCTTCCCTCCTTTCGTTCTTCGTGGGGCATGTTCCATGATTGAAGAAAGGGAAAGAAGAAATATGAGCTTAGAAACGTGTTTCAAGGTGTTGTTCATCGCGAAGTCAAAACGGGATTTGGTTCTTATGTATTGAAAACAGATACATTGATGCAGTCAACAAGGTTAATCTTTGAAAAGAAAAGTAAGTTTGACACAGCTTTTGAAGGAACAGCCGTAGGAAATTTGTACTTTTGCAGCCAGAGAAATCGGAATTTATGGTTATACTGATAACAGGTGCTTCACATACGGGTAAAACGCTTCTTGCACAGCGTATGCTTGAGAAATATAAGTATCCATACCTGTCTATAGATCACTTGAAAATGGGTATGATCCGAAGTGGTAAGACTAATCTTACCCCAGAAGACGATGATGCCCTTACGGATGAGCTTTGGCCGATTGTGCGTGAAATGATAAAGACTGCAATAGAGAATCGTCAGAAT
>JAZNDZ010000051.1:0-14032 GCA_045588345.1 Bacteroidaceae bacterium | reverse complement strand
CTGATGATAGTTGCGAAGCAATATCCACGCCGCTCGGTAGCCCATGCTCATAGAGAGGAAACATACAAATTCCTTCTCGTCGTCTCGCTCTTCCATCCCCTTCCAACGGCTCTCTCCGTTGCGTATGTTCAGGGGATTGTTGTTACGTAAACCGCGCATATTTTTAACTGTAAACTGTAAATACTGTAAACTACTGCTTCTTTTTCACATATACACCTTCATCATCCATATAGATATACTTTCTGTTCTTCCACACAGACAATAATTGTATTACCCGAGATTTCTTTCCGTTTCGCTTGATTACCTCTTCCGCTTGTTGTTTGGTGAAACTATCGGGAAGTTGCTCTAACAAGTTGCGTGGACCGCGATGCACGCTGATGTATTCCTGATTGATTTTCGCATTCAGTTCCTCGCCGAAGAAGTGCATCTTGCACCAAAGGTCATACTCTTCGCTCCAACGGATAAACTCTTCAATCTCTTTTGTCCACTTACCTTCCGCAATGAACAAGGTCATCGCTTTCAAGTAGGCTATGACGTTGGCTCTTCGAGACAACACATCGAACGCTTCGTCATCGCTCAGTGCCGCCGTTTCGGCATTTTCCTTCTGCAATTGCTTCGCCAAGTTCACCGCTTTGTCACACTCCACCAAGCCGGTGGCTACGTTTAGGCGGTCGATGTAGGGTTTCAACTGAGCAGCAAAATCCTCGTCGTACGTACCGTAAACGGGTATTTCGTCGCTTACGTTGGGCTCGATGGTGCAGAAGTTAATGCGACTCAGTGTACCATTTGTGAGCGACTTGCGGAAGAACTCGCGTCCGTTTTGGATGGTTGAGCTGGCGTTCCAATTCCAACGCAGGCGCACCTGTGCGGTGACCGATTGCGAACCAACACGCTCTTGTCCGTACAATCCGCAATCGAACGCCAGGCGGATAATCTGACTCACATTGTTTCCCTTTCCAGAGGTTTTCAGTTGGTCCAGCAACTCAATTTCGTCCATCTGTGTGTAGAGAAACTTCCCCTTTGCATCCGCCAAACGTTGCACAAAAGCGGCATTAGTCATGTCTGCGGAAAGAATTTGTATGCACAAATCGTCCGGTCGCTTCGGTTTCTCCTTGTTGGAACCTTTCGAATTTAGCGAATCTTTCCATGCCTGTTCGCGTTCGCGGTTGTACGCATCGCGCTCGCGGATGTCCGCCAAGATGTACTCAATTGGTTTGTTTACCGCACTCTTTCCACTGCTCTGCTTCGCCAGGAGCACACACATAAAGGTGGCTTCGTGCTCCACGTTGTCCACGTAGCGGAAGCGAACACCGTTCAAGTGAGCGCCCAGCGCGGGGAAGATGGCGTGTGCTACGGCTGCTTTCATATCATCGGGCACGTTCTTTGTGAGCAAGCGAATCAATGAGGGTAGCTTCGTTGGCATCTTTGGCGGTATCCCATTTTCTCCCTCTAAGTTAGAGGGAGTGCCCCCTTGTGGGGCGAGGGCGTTTGTCCCTATTTTTAATTTAGCGAAAGCGTTTTGCAAAACTTTCGTCGTTCCATACTTCAAGCCATCCTTGCACGCATTCTGGATAGTCTTCTTCCACTCCTCTTCGGGCAATCCGTAGGTGGGGATGATTTCCATCAGCCACTCAGCGTTGTTGTCGCAAATGTGGCGCAATGAGCTGGCCATGCGTAGCACTTTGGCGTTGCGTTCACCCTCTTCGGGTTCGCCACCCAGTTCTTCGGCTATTGCCGCAAGAATTTCCGAATACGCCACGCCTTTGTAAGTCATTGGATATTTCCTACCACCTCCCCCTTCGGGTACTCCTCCTTCTGGAAGGAGGAGAGTTGATTTGTCAGCACTATCTGAATTCCCCTCATTCTGGGGAGAGGGGTGTCTGAAAGACTGGGTGGTAGGTGTAGGGCCGCGGCGTGCCGCCTCCGCATGATTGCCGCTCCTTAATTCCCCTCCTTCGGGAAGGAGGGGTGCCGCAGGCGGGGTGGTAGGTGTTGGGGCGAGGCGTTCCACCTCCTCGAACAGTTTATCGCTAACGTAGAGCATATACTCCCGTGGCACCAGGAACGACGAACGCGCATAATCCTTCACACACACATCATAATCGGTGTCGCCCAACTGCTTCGCCATCCACGCTTGCGCCTCGCCAAGGTTCATCCCTTGCGGCATGATGAAGAACAGGCGAAGTCCCTCCGTGCTAGGCGTGATGTGCGCCAACACAATGCCCAGTGCTTCCTTGCGTGGTGCTATCTCCGCCCAACGCTCTTGCGGATTGGGGATATGATCCAAGTCGTACATAGACATGCCGCTGGGTATCGCCTCCGCGTTCAGTCGTCGCTCGTTCTTGAATGTGGCGTGTGGCGTCAGGATGGGCAGGCGTTTCTTCAGCTCCGCCTTCTTGGTTTCGAACTCCTCTTTGGTCAGCTCGCCGCGCAGATACATCTCGCGAGCATCGGCTATCTCGGCGCAAACTTGCGCCACTTTTCTCGAATCCACCGTTTGGTGGAAGAGTTCGGGGGTGCATGTACGCACCACCCTACTCTTTACATTATTACCAATACCAAACCTCATACCTTATTCTCCATCTAAAACTAAGTCAATAAAATCCCCGGCTTGACAACTCTCATCTACGATGGCTTGCGACGGAACAATATTCGCCTCCATCAACCCTACACGAAGCGTCAGACGCACATCTTCCGTGTTCACGCTCACCCGTCCGTGTGGCAACTTAATATACTTTGTACCTGGTCTTTCGCGCACTCTGCGATGCGCATTAAAATTACCCTCTGTTGGGCTAACCAAACCGATACTACCTTGAATACGAGCATTTCCGCTCAACAATGATGCGTAAACCGCATCAGAAATTTGTAATGTAATTGTCATAATCTTAACTATTTGCGAGCATCCGAAAGCGAAGTAGTTGGGCCCTTTCATCGATGCTTCCTCGCTCACATCAAGCTCAGATTAATTTTTAATTTTCAAAACGTCTCTTGCTGAAATCTCTTGATATACATTTCCATTATACTCATGCACCGTGAAATAGAGCACCGCATACACCAGCTCGTCCTTGTAGAACTTACATCCGGCAAGGTTGCCCAGAAGATTCACCGCGAAGGTGTTCTCATATTGTCCACCCACCTCTTGCAAAACCAAGGTACATTTCTTTATTGTACCACCATCTTTCTTTTGCACGTCATAGGCCTCGCCTTGCGACACAACTTTTAGAATTTTCTTCATCTCGTTAAAATTTTAAATATGAATAATAAAGTTACTTCACAACCGATGCGTTTATCGTTCGATTGTGACGCAAAGATGAAGGGATTTCGTAGGGTGCAGAAAAAAGAAAAGCCCCAATATGCAGAATGGCATATTGAGGCATATAATTAAGTAAAAACCGCCTATTGCGGTGGCATATTACGGCCTATTATTCCTCTTCGGGATATATATAATTAAACTCGTCTAACAACTCTTTTAATCCTCCCTTGCTAAAATTCTTACGATGGGTTGCATCCACGCGCGAGTGGCAACGGATACATAAACATCTTAAATTGCTTTCATCGTTATTTGTTTTATCCTTATCTTTATGATGAACATGTATATAGAAGCGATCCAAGGGCTCTACTTCTATTTTGCACTTTTCGCATATATAGTTTTTCTTTTCACGATAGGCTATGCTTTTCTTTTCCCAATCCCATGTATAGCCAAATAAATCTACATCCTTCGTATCTTCTTTTTTGGCTTCTTGTAATATCTTTACGAAGTCGGATGAAGTTCTCCTGGTATAACTATTTAAAGTCTTCATACAATATTGACACAAAAGCATACCCGATATGGTTCTCTCTCTGTATGCATTGTCCATATCTATTACATTAACAGGTTCAGAATTTGCCCTACGATATTCAATTTCAAATGTTCCGGCATTTATATAATCGTCGATAACTTTACATCTACATATATGAAAACGTGGATAATTTTCATTTTCAGTTTTATACTTATATCTGTATTTAGTTAAATGATACTTACGCTTATACAAGAATATCTGTTGCTTATCCCCTTCTGGAGTCTTTAAGAAAATGCCTTCATTGGTAAACTCAATGTTGTTTCGTAAATCGTTGATGTCAACATCCACGTTTTCGATTGGGCGATAAGCCTCGACTTTGCCCACATGCATACCTCTCGATTCAAGAAAGCGTTTCAAGCGATTAAAATCATATATCGGTTCCTCTTCCATGCTATTCTTTGTTTTTGTTCACGAAGTTTTCAAATATCTCATCGCCACTTGTAACGATTCGGAATTCCACACGTCTCGACATGGCCAAATCGATTTTCTTTTTGGATTCGTATATATATTCTCCGTTCATATCCAAAGCCTTGCCATACGACAAACCGTTCGACGTAAACCAAAATTCCAACATTTGTTTTTGCGCTTCGGTATATCTTTGGAAAGAAGGCATATTCCTTATATAGCGCAATACGTTCAACGCGCGTTGTTGCGATAGGATAATATTAGCCAAATAAGGGTCGGCATCCAAAGCCGGAAAAGGAACATTATCAGTATGCCCCTCGATACGAATTTCATTTATTCTTGAGCGCAACGAATCTGTAATAAGAATATTCAGATAGCGAGGAATAAAATCATCCAATATTTTTTGAAAAGCCGGCGTTAAATCGGCCTTACCTTGCGCAAACAACACCGTAGGATTCTTGAATTTCATCGACAAATCCTTACCAATAGCCATTTGCCATTTCACGGTATCTGCCTTGAACTCATTAACCAACTTATCGTGCAACTTCTGCTTGGTTTCCACATAGTCGGTCAATACCGATTGGTTTTTCCTCACCAACGACATATAGGCAATGGCGATAAACAAGAATATCACCATCAATCCCGTCATCAAGTCCGAAACGGACATCCACACATTCGACTTACTCATAATTTTCAATCACTGTTTGAATACATTTATCCAAGTTTGCCAACGTAGCGGCCAATCGGTTATAGAATCGTTGATCTAAATTAGACAACTGATTTTTCAACGTTTGTGTACCACTCGATAGAATGCCTACGCCCTCTTCCATGCTTCGCTTGGTGGATTGCCAGAATTGTTCGTTGTAGTTTCTCAATGCATTCAGTTCGTCCAACTTCTGTATCAATGCTTGCACACCTTCCACGAAGTTTCGTTGCTTCTTCACCCAATCATTCAGCATTTTGTTCGACTCTTCAAACAACTTCATGTTGTTTTGAGTCATATCTACCGTATCCGCCAATTTCGTGGTAATCTGCACAAATCTCTCATCCTCAATCATGATTTGGCTCAACGAATCAACGATTTGTTCCAACTTGCCGCCATCGCTCACCAACAACTTTGTATCATCGCCTACCTTGGTCAGTGTTGTAGAAGTGCTTTCAAAGTTATCCGCCATCTGCTTATATTGTCTTGTAAGCGACGAAATCATCTCCTTGTTTTCTTGTTGCCAAGTGTTCAGTCGTTCTACGCTCTTGTTCAATTGGTCGAAGTTTTCTTGAACCAACTTATTGATAAGTTCACTCATTTGCTTTTGGAACTCTTCGGTTACCTTCTTCATCACCTCTACCAACGCTTCGGTATTGCTCTTCTTCAATAGTTCGGTAAACTCATCGAATTTTTGCGTTAGCAACCTGTTGGTATCATCCATCTTACCCTCTATTTCAATCACTTCCGCATGCAATATATCCTTCAACTTCTTCGATTCGTCAACACTTTCTTGCTCTATCGAAACCAGGTTGGAAGTAACATCAAGCACCTCACCAAGGTTTCTATCCATATCCGCCAATGTGTTTAGTTTTTCATTGGTAAGGCCGATTCTACTATTTGTCTCAACAATCAACGTATCCACGCTACGCAACGAAGCCGATTGCGACATGCTTTCGTTATTGATTCTATCCAACAGATTATTTTGTACATCCGTTCTTGCCGTCATGCCATCCATACCGGTTTTTAATTGCGATATGGTATCATCCATCTTCACCAAATGGTTTTGTGCCGATTGGAAGAAAGCAGCTTGTGCACCACTTTGTATAATGGTTTGTTGTTTCAATTCATGAAGTGTATTTTTATTAGCCTCGCTCATTTCTCTTACGGCCTTTACGATTTCACTTGCCGCTTGGTTTATGTCCGACACGCCACCCTCTTCTTTATCAAATAACGAGTTGATGTATCTTGATAACATTAGCGACCCAATCATACCGGCCAACGAGGTATAGAAAGCCGTTTTCAAGCCTTCGAGTAGTAACGGAATACTTGCGTTCAAATCCCCCGTATCGAAGTTCATCAAGCCTAAAGTAATACCACCGAATGTTCCCAACACACCAAGCGTCGAAATAAAGGATGGCATGTTTTCAACCCCTCTTCTATGATTCTGTAGTTTACCGTTTCTTTTTAGATGCTTGATATAAAGCCAAAAGCAAATGGTTAAAATGATTGTAATACCTACATAAATTAAGGTAAACACCATCAGTTTATCTGCAAATCCCAGATCTTCAAAATTCATTAGTTTTTCAATGATATCCATATCTAAAATCAAAATTAGTTTACTTTGTTTTAAAATTGTGTGCTATATACCTATTTGGTTTTAAAAAGTTCTTTTCCCATTCGGGGTTATTATCCCCCTTA
Source organism: Bacteroidaceae bacterium (assembly GCA_045588345.1). GTDB lineage: Bacteria > Bacteroidota > Bacteroidia > Bacteroidales > Bacteroidaceae > HGM04593. The sequence goes on along the minus strand of JAZNDZ010000051.1, from coordinate 7,384 downwards.
AAGCGTTCGTTTAGCGCATTTGCCGCGGTAATATAGGGTGTCCATGTCGGTTTCCATGAGGCCAAGGCATTTCTTTTGCACATCTCGTTCACCCCATCAAAATGCGACTTCTTACATTGAAACGCCTCGCCATAATTAGCGGCCATCCACTCACGGAACTTGGCCTGATTATCCTTTTCAAACCAATCGTTTTCCATAAAGAATTTATAGACCACATACACCAGGTTCTTTTGGCCGAAGATCTGTTTTCCGCTTTTATCCTTGCGTATAAGCACATCGCCCAGGGCCACCTTTACCTTGGTCATATCAAGGGCATCGTGAAAAATCAAGTCGAGCGAATTATCCGTTTCCACCTCATCCGTCTCTATCGTTTCCACCACTTCCGTTTGTGGATTCAACTCCATTTTAGGGCGTTCGTTCACCACATATTTATTGGCCACGAACTCAACGTTCGTAAACGTGCCGCCGTTGATAACCGCACCCCCTTGCGTATTGATTACTATCTTCTTATCCTCACTCATTTTGCTTCAATGCTCTTTTGTGCGTTAAACTCCACCCCCGCTTGCAACGTGCTATCCATGATAAGCGGACCGCCTTGTGTATTTACCGTAGTGGGCAAGCTTTGATTGGCAACCTTCTCATCAATGGTTTGGCGGAAATCGTCAAGTAACGTTTGAAATTTATGATCCGCTTGGTCGTTCACTCTTGCCAACAACATTTCCACATTCCTCATGGCATCCACATCAAACTTTTTAGCCACTTCTATTATCCGATAAATAACGTCATCATGCGCACTCGCTTCTTTCATCGGTTCCTCCATGAAACGTTCCAAGTAATCCACCACCTCTATAAACAAACCCATAGCCTCCAATTTATCCTCCTCCGTTCTACACTTTTCGTATAGTTCTTCAAAGCCCGGCAATGTTTTAAGCAGACGCTTCATTTCGATACACACCTCTTTATGTGGATGTCCATCTATCGAATCATATTTATCCAATAGCATAAAGAATGCGGCAAGCAATATCTTCATTACACATGCTTTCCTCGTTTCACCATATTGCCTACACAAATCAGCATACACGGCTTGCACCTCTATATCGCGTGCCAATTCATCCGTTTCGCCTATCTGAACAACTACTTTTCGTGCTTCGTTCCACACCTCTTCGGGCGAAAGCTCATTTTCGTTTAGTGTAAACAAAGCCTTGTATAGCATTTTGAATAGGTTATCCTTGCCATACGTTTGTCTAATCAGTTTTTTATCGTCGTTGGTCAGCATTTGCTATGCGTAAACGGTTTTAATATTGTTCAGTTCCACCACCAATTTATCCACAAACTCTTGGTTGAATAAATCCTTTTTATTCAGTTTATTCAAAATAGCATCCGGTATTTCCACAACGATAGATTCTCTACCGATTACACGAGGTGTTCTAACTCCTTTCACCCACACCTTTATTTCATTACCCGTAGCTGCTCCAAGACCTACCATTGCATCGGTTTGCGTATTCTCCTTACCCAGTTCGAGCACGCCACCCCTTGGTGCAATCATATCCACATTTATCGCGCCACCCGTTTCTTTGCGCACGGCATCAATATTATCGGCCAAGTTTAGCAATCGCCCTAAATTAGTTGGAGGGAATTTAAACAAAACTCTATTCACCCCCTGATGCGCACTTTCCACCACATCCCAAAACTCATGTTTAGGGTAGATAGGTTTGTCGCCTGGGCTGAAGTGCATGCCCTCTTTTTTCATCATTTCGTCGAAGGTGCGATAGATAATTCTTGCGGGAATGTCCGTTCTTGGCCATGCATGTTTATTGATACTTACAAGCATACGTTGAATGCCTTTTCTATTATCAAAAATCACATAGCACCAAGGATAATCTTTCACTTGTTTGGGCTTAAAGTCCTTGCCGTTTATATTCTTCAGCTTCTCGTTGGCAAGATACATCACCACAATACCATTTTCTTCATAAACTATTTCATGAAGCAACGGTGCTCTATTCGACTTAAATTCCAACTTCACATTGTTTTTGAAAAGTTGGCCAAACAATTCTTGCCTTTTCTCCCATTGTTCATCGGTACAATTCGACTTAGGCACATCCTTCAAGTCCAAATCCCCTTGGGGCGATTTCTTGATACGTTGAAACTGGTAAGTGTAAATTTCAAATTTTGCCATGGTATTAGGATTAATGCTATATTATAAACATTGCATATCAAGTTGCAGATTCTAAACATATTACATATGCTATTAATTCGATAGTCTATTCGCTATAATTCAAACTTTCACTAACAAATTATTTTAAAAATTCATATTCAAACAAATACGGAACTATCTCTTTTAAATAATACTCTTTCACCTTTGTTTTCAGTGTCGTTATATGAGTATGTAATTGCGTATAGTTATATTGATGGTCACCATTTGCATCAACATAAGTGGTGTCAAGTTCGTTGATTATCTGATATAAACCATAGTTCCATCTTGAATCATACTCTTTAGTTTTCTTTGCTTCTGCCAATATATTATTCCAAATATCAATCATGACTTGTTCATTCGAATTCATTTTCATTTTGGATAAATCTATTGCAGCAAGGGTATCACCATTGGTTGTATCAAGTGTAAACTGATTACGATATTTTCTTCCATCACTACCTATAAATTCCCTACAATGATTTTGTGTTTCAAGGACAGTAAATAGTAAGCATTTATTCAAAAAGTCTTTGCATTTATTATTTTTTACATCTTGTTCAAACTTAACATAACCATCAGCGGATTTCATAATTCTTGCACGTTCAGTCCAATCACGATTATAGATGACGTATCTGCTTGCTGCAAACATAGGTAGTTTTTCAAGATAATTATCTTTGCGGACATAAAAGCCGTGTCCGTCAAATCGCCCTGCTACAAGTAAACTTGACATATTATCAGGATTATCAAATCCCGAACTATGACAAACCATATATCCACACATGTCTGGCGAAAAATATGGTTTTTGTGCGATTTTTCTATCACCCAAACATTCTTTGCCATCTTTTCCTACTAAGATGCCATTATCTTCCACAGTCGTTAATGCACGTTTGTCATAATAGCGTTTGCTAAATTTTTCATATATTCGTTTTATTGCCAAATTACCACATTCAATAATTCTTTCAGTTTTAGTATTGTTATCGGCCTTTATCTCAATATCAAACGCATTCAAATTAAATTCATTTATATTATCGTCCTCATTACTCCAATAGATGCACGATACACAAGCATTAATATTTAAGTGAAAATGTCTTCTATTGAAAGCGAATCCTCCCATAAATCTTTTATTAATTAAATGTTGTGCCTTCCAATATTTGACCGGAGAATATACAATATAACTATCCGTATTTTGTCGCAAGTAAAATTTAAAAGCAGACCATATAAATACATTACCCAAATCGTTTAGTGCTGTTCCTTTTACGTCTTTTTTCATTTCTTGGGTAACATAACTTTTTTTCCATGCAGAAGATTCTTTAGCTTTCTTTACTTTTTGATGTTCTGTTGAAGTTGTATCTGCATAGGGTGGATTTTCAAACAAAATAATTGTACAATTTTCATTGTCAAGATACTGCTTAATAATAGGATTTTCAACATATTCTTGCGTAAGCGCATCTGCACCAAAAACCAAACCTTTATTAAACGTATTTATTGTCTCAATAGGTGGTATTATGTGCCTAACCTTGTGCCCAAGTCGTTCAACGAGAACCCGATATTCATAATATTCTATTGTTGAGACTATTGTGTGAGAAAGTTCTTCGTCTGTTAATTTTAATTCAAGATTTCCTGTTCCTGCACATCTATCGAGTATAATGTAATCGTTTCCTTCAGGTACACGTTTTATTGCTTTACGCACAAGTTCTAATGATTTTTCTGCATAAGTTTCATGAGTGTAATAAGTTCCAAGATTTTTCTTCACTAAATTATCATTTAACTTGTCCATAAGATAACCAAACTCTTCATTACTTGCACCTTTATATGGATTTATGTAATCTTTGAATACGTTAGGTTGGCGTATCTCACCTATCGTAGAATGAAGTCCTGAGGCATCACCAATAAAATCTTCTTTTCGAACTTTTAAAGATTTATTTATACGATAAAAATGTTCTGCCCAACCAACAATACAATTAACATCAATATCAATTTTTGAATATTTATCTTCGCGTAAAAGTGTTATTATTCTCTCCTGCCCAAATTGTGAAGACAAATCTATGGTTTCTAATGGCGGATTTCCGACAAACGACTTGTTATTTGTGCTTGCTCCACCAATATAAACCTTTTGTATATCATTCAAATAATCACCGCTATCATATCTATAGCATTTGTCATCATTCAAAGAAACAAGCAAAATATTTTTAGGAACAGGCTTCCCCTTTATTCTCATAACGGATAAATATTTTATCGCTTGAAATAAAGTACTATTAAGATTTGATATTTGTAGCTTAAATTCTAAAATATTTCCTCTTACAACTCCATCAGAATAATCGTTAAGAATTTGGTCACTAGTTAATGATTTGTCAATTCTTGGCAAATATATTAAATAGAAATTATCCTGTCCTTGTTTTTCGTTTGTAAAATTACCCATAATAAGTTCCTCCCTACTAGTCTATTTGATTCTATATATGGTATCGGTACCTAATTCGCCGCCATCTCCCCAAGGATTGATGTCGGAGGGAAAGCCGCCGATGGAGTCGCGGGCGGTGGTGTCGTTGTTGTGACGGGTGCTATAGTCGTCGGCTTCGTTGTAGCCGGGGATGTCGTTGACACAAGCGAAAAACAGGGAGGTTAAGGGTACTAAAAAAGCGAACAACAACGCAAGATGTTGCGCAGTTGTCCGCTTTGATTTATAGGTATTTAGGTGGGTGCATTCGCTACCTGAACGGTGTAATTTTACCCCCCCCCATTTTGTAAATATTCGTTACCTTACTTATACATTTCATAGCTGTTATTTTAAAGATTTTACAAAGTAAAGTATTCTTTTTCGGAAATGCAAGTGTGGGGTATGCAGATTTTTAACTTCCGCCATCATCTTTTGGATTTCCACCTCCACTTGCTTAATAGAGGTTTCTATCTGCAACTTCGAAAGTTGCTTTAGCTCTGCAATCTGCTCGTTTGCCTTCTTCGATGTGCTATGCGACGACCATATCGCTATGATAATAGCAACTACCGATAACAAGATATTTAAACATTCAGACAATTCCATATCACTTACTATTTTTGTATTTTAAATCCTAAACCCTATGCTGCCCAACTGCTTATTCATTCCGCTGGTTTATCAAATTCACCACCACTTTCACCATTACATCTTTCTCCTCGGTGCGACTTTCGGCAATCATCAACGTGAGGGCCACAAGGGTGTTATCGGCAATGCGTTTGGTGCCATCGGGGCGGTAAAGGATACCGTTGTTGTTCAAGAACCAAAGGAATAACGTAGCGGCTATACGCTTGTTACCATCGCTGAACGAATGGTTCTTGGTGACCAGATAGAGAAGCATAGCGGCTTTTTCTTCTACCGATGGGTAGAGTTCTTCGCCTCCAAAAGTTTGATAGATTTGTCCAATACTACTCTTAAAAGAATCATCTTTCTCGTTGCCAAACCACTGACTACCACCAAACTTATTGTGCAGGCGACGAATTTCGGCCATGGCATTCTCGTAGGTAGCACGGAAGGGGGCTTCGGGTGCTGTGGTTTGCTCGATGGAGAGACGCTCGTAATCGTAATTGTCGAGGGTGTCTAGGGCATAGGTATAATCCACCACTACATCGAACAAGGCTTGCCCATCGGTCGTGGCTGTTACATCTTGACATTGAAGTGTGCGCCCTACCACTTGTACCAATTGTCGAAGTTCGCCTAACTGGTCGCGACGGAGGCGGTCGTTCACGGCATAGCCTTTCACAAGATACTCTTTCAAAACCTTGTTTGCCCATCGACGGAATTGCACACCGCGTTTTGCATTTACACGATAGCCTACGGAGATAATCATATCGAGGTTGAAATACGGTATTTGTCGGGAAACGGTTCTCTTTCCTTCAACTTGAACTTGTGCAATTTTTGCACAGGTTGACTCACGATCTAATTCCTCTACTTTATAGATATTGCTGATGTGTCGCACAATAGAGGTTCTGTCTGTCTGAAACAGTTCTGCCATCTGCGCTTGTGTAAGCCACACCGTGTCATTCTCCATGCGGACATCCACCTTTGTCTGTCCGTCTTCGGTTTGATAGATGATTATTTTGTCGTTTATATTCATAAGATGTTATTCTTAAGATTTTACAAAGTAAAGTATTCTTTTTGGGAAATGCAAGTGTGGGGTATGCATATTTTTAACTGTAAACTGTAAAATCTGTAAACTTGGTTGTCGATTAGGGGTTTTATAGATGGATGTTGTAAAATAGTTTTTAAATTTTCGTTTTGGTGTGTTTACAGTATTTACAGTTTACAGTTATTTTTTTGCACCCCTACTTTTTCCCTAAAATAAAGATGAACCCGAATTATTATATATATAAATATATATAATGAAATATCTTTACAATACACTATTTCGCTTCGGGGGATGGATGATAGCGCGGAAAATAAACTGTAAACTGTAAATACTGTAAACTCTTGTCTAGCCTTAACAGAAGATAAATTTTGTGTTAAGTCAAATTTTTTTAGTGATTAGCGTGTAGCTATTAGGGATTAGCAGCCCTGTGGCGGGATGGCGATGTGGTGGTGGGAAATGGTTTGACACTGACGCGGAACATACTCTATTCTTGTTCATAGTAATACGAATAGTCTATGCCTTTCATAAAGGTTTCGCGGTCGTTGATTTTATCGGTCAGGGCACCTCGCAGCAACGAACGGATGCCACTACTATCGGTATGGCTAACAATCATGGCGTTGAGGTAATCGTTCTTCCCAATGCGGCTCCAATCCACACACAGGCCTAATTGTTTCTTCAAAATCAAGTCGAGCCAAATGCGGGTGCTTCGTCCGTTGCCTTCCATAAAAGGATGCGCCACATTCATTTCCACATACTTATCGACAATTTCATCGAACGTGTTTTGCGGCATCTGTTCTATCTGCTGCAAGGCATTGTCCAGATATTGTGCCAGGCAGAAAGTAAAGTTGCCCTTACTGATGGTTTTGGTTCGTATCTGTCCGGCAAAGTCGTAAAGGCCACCAAACAGGTAGGCGTGAATCTGTTGGAGGCTTTTTACTGTACCCACCTCTTCCATATCCACCAAATTGCTTTGCATCAAGGTGTAGGCTTTCTTTTTGCTTTGTCCGTCGATAGTATTGTCGCTATATGTAAACCAATCCAGGAAAGCATTTGCACGGTTATTGGGATAATGCTTGGCCAATGTTTCCACGCATTCATT
>JAZNDZ010000050.1:0-10898 GCA_045588345.1 Bacteroidaceae bacterium | reverse complement strand
CCACGTTTGTAGGGAGGTTGGATAAAAAGAGCTATTTTTAGGCTTGCGAAGCCCGAAAAAACGCAGTTTACTAAGCGTAAATGAGTATTTTTCGGTCAAGCGTAACAACAAAAGAGCCTTTTTAGTCAGCCTCATTTTTGTGGAGATGAATAAAAAGATGCAGTTCAAGGCTTGCGCAGCCTGAAAAACCATAGTTTACTAAGCGTAAATGAGGATTTTGAAGGCAAGCGTAACGCAGAAAGTCCCGTGCAAACGAGTTAAATACAAAGTTTACTTTGTTATTTTACAACGAGTGAAGCAAAACTTGGGGAACCCAATACACTTTTTAGTCTTCTTTATTGTTTTCAATGTTGACAGAGCGTGGCTCTTATGTCGGTTGAAAACTTTTTCAATGAAAATTATGATTACCGATATAAATCATTAATTTTGCCTTGAAAAACTTATAACCAACAATAAAACTATGGAAATACCATTTGCAGAATCGTGGAGAATAAAGATGGTTGAACCCATCCGCAAGAGTACACGCGAAGAGAGAGAACAATGGATTAGAGAGGCAAACTACAACCTCTTTCAGTTGAAATCGGAGCAGGTATACATCGACTGCCTCACCGACTCCGGTACAGGCGCAATGAGTGACCGCCAGTGGGCTGCCTTGATGATGGGCGACGAGAGTTATGCCGGTTCATCATCATTCTTCCAGTTGAAGGACACCATCACACGTCTCACAGGCTTTGAGTATGTAATCCCGACACATCAGGGCAGGGCTGCTGAGAATGTCCTATTCAGCCACCTTGTGAAAAACGGAGATATTGTTCCCGGCAACTCGCACTTCGATACCACAAAAGGGCACATAGAGAGCCGCAAGGCCACAGCCCTTGACTGCACCGTTGACGAGGCAAAAGATACACAGTTAGAGGTTCCTTTCAAGGGCAATGTCGACCCCAAGAAACTTGAGCAGGCTCTTGCCGAGCACGCCGACAAGGTTCCGTTCATTATCATCACAATCACCAATAACACAGCAGGCGGACAGCCCGTTTCAATGCAGAACCTGCGCGAGGTGCGTGCCATTGCCGACAAATACGGCAAACGTGTTATCTACGATTCGGCACGCTTTGTTGAGAATGCATATTTCATCAAGACGCGCGAAGAGGGTTATGCCCACAAGACAATAAAGGAGATTGTAAAGGAAATCTATTCGCTTGCCGACGGAATGACAATGAGTGCCAAGAAGGACGGTATTGTGAACATGGGCGGTTTTATCGCTACACGTCACGAAGACTGGTACGAGGGCGCAAAGAAATACTGCATCCCATTTGAAGGTTATCTCACATACGGCGGCATGAATGGTCGTGACATGGCCGCTTTGGCAGTTGGCCTTGACGAGAATACCGAACTCGACAACATTGAGACCCGCATACGCCAGGTACAGTACCTTGCAGCAAAGTTAGACGAATATGGCATACCTTATCAGCGTCCCGTTGGCGGCCATGCTCTCTTTGTTGATGCAGATATGGTGCTCTCTAATGTGCCTAAAGAGGAGTTCCCCGCGCAGACACTTGCCATTGAACTTTACCTTGAAGCCGGTGTGCGCGGTTGCGAAATCGGCTATATCCTCGCTGACCGTGACCCTGTAACCCGCGAGAACCGCTTCGGTGGCCTTGACCTCTTGCGTCTCTGCATCGCCCGCCGCGTCTACACCAATAACCACATGGATGTCATTGCCGCAGCCCTTAAGAATGTTTACGACCGCCGCGACACCATTCGCCACGGAGTGCGCATTGTTTGGGAAACCGAACTCATGAGGCACTTTACCGTTAAGTTGGAGAGAATAGAGGATTAATCAGAAGAGAATATATGCTATAACAAACAGCCCCAAATTTGGGGCTGTTTGTTATAGCATATATCTTACAGCGTCATCTTCTCAAGCGTTGTATGGCATTTCGTTAAATTAACTTTAAGCGTTGTTATTGAAATATATATTTATTACATTTGCAAATGGTGAAAATATTATTGTTATGAAAAGAATTCTTAATCTTCTTATACTCGCGCTTCTTCTTGGAGCACCAATGAGTGACATGCATGCACAAAGCAAAAAGGATAAGATTGTTATGCCGGAATATCCCGGCGGTCAGGCCGCATTGCACAAATTTCTGCTGAGTGAACTTGAATATCCTGCTGAGGCAAAGGCCAACAATGAGATTGGTGAGGTGCTTGTTGCCTTTTCTGTGGGAATAGACGGATATATATCAGGTGTAAGAGTGCTGAAGTCTGTTTCTCCTTCTTTGGATGCCGAGGCGATGCGTGTTGTGAAAAAAATGAAGTATTGGCGTCCGGGCAGCCGAAACGGAAATCCTGTACGTGCAGAGATGTCTATTCCAATCAACTTCAAGACTGTAAGGGAACATAATAAGTTTATTGACAACAATTCTGATTATATGGAGAATATGTTTAAAGATATATGATACTGTATATCTTCAATCCGGAAAATGACCTTGCTCTTGCCGATGGCGGTGCAAACTATTGTCCGCCTCCGGCAGCCGCGCTTATTGCTCATGAACTTGCCTCATTACCACTATGGTTTGCTGAGGAACGAGATTGCGTGATGTTGCCCGGTGATAAACATTGCGAATATTATAATAAGGTATCGGAAGTCTTTGATGTCGCAATGCCGTTCAGCAACAATATGCGTGATAATGTGACTTTCTGCTCCCCATGGGGTTGGAGCCCTCAGATTAAACGCCGTCTGCGTGTTATGGGCTTTGAGAATCTTTTGCCAAGTGATGACTCAATATCCGCTATCAGGGATATATCGAATCGCCGGAGTTCCATAAGAATTCTCTCTTTTTTGAAAGATAATGGGGTTGATATTCCTCCAATGCCTCGTTATTTTACTCAAACAACCGATGTTGCCGAATTTGTTAATGGACACCGGCGATGTGTGGTAAAGGCTCCATGGTCGGGCAGCGGAAAGGGTATAGCATGGGGGATAGGCAGGGTGGAGCCGCCTATGGAGCATTTCTTTAAAGGTGTAATAAGGCGGCAGGGCGGTGTGGTGTGCGAAGAGTTCCTTGATTGCAAGGTGGAATTTGCCATGGAATTCTTTGCTGACGGCAACGAGGTCTCTTTCGCTGGGTATTCTCTTTTCAAATCATTCAAAGGCTCATATTCGGGGAATGTGCTTGCGGCAGATGACGATATTGAGAATTTTCTTGCTCAATATATATGTATCGATGAACTTGTGAGGGTTAAGAGGCTCTTGCCCTGTGTGCTTTCTTCGCTCTTGAATAGCAGCGGATATAAGGGATACCTGGGTGTCGATATGATGATTTACCAAAATGAGGGTTCTGTGCGTCTGAATCCTTGTATGGAACTTAATCTGCGCATGAATATGGGAATGGTGGCGCGTAAGTTCTTTGACAAGCATGTATCAAGCGGATGCAATGGTGAATATAGGGTGAGTTTCTTCAAAAACAGGGGCGAGGCATACATGGCACACCTTGCCGACAAAGAGAGATATCCGCTTGTGGCGGATAATGGCAGAATTTCTTCGGGTTACCTGAATCTCTCGCCAATAACTGAGGATAACCGCTATTCGGCATCTGTAATAATATATAAGGATAAAGGTATTGGCCAGATTTATAATGGTTAAAGCATTGCTTGTGTTTGCCCGATTGTGCAGAATTGTTTGCATTTATTGAATATTTTACTATTTTTGTGATTATAGAGCAATAATGATATATGAACGGCATTGACAGTAGAGTTGAGTCTTTAAGGCTTTTTATGCAGCAGCATGGATTTGCTGCATTTGTGGTTGTGAGCAGTGACCCTCACAGCAGTGAGTATGTTGCCGACTGTTGGAAGTCGCGCGAGTGGATTTCGGGTTTTGACGGTTCGGCAGGAACTGTTGTCATAACTCTTGACAAGGCGCTTCTGTGGACCGATTCGCGTTACTGGCTTGCTGCAGCCAAGGCTCTTGAAGGGACTTGCTATCAGTTGATGAAAGACGGTGACAGTGAGACTCCTTCTATTGTGGACTGGTTGTGCTCCAACCTGAAGACCGGTGATGTTGTTGCTGTTGATGGAACGGTCTGTTCTGTGGTAGAAACCAATGCATGGCGAGGCCCGTTCTCTGTAAAAGGCATAAAACTTGAATTTGCGAAAGACCCGTTCGATGAGTTGTGGGCCGGCCGGCCGTCACTTCCTCTTGGCAAGGCGGAGATAATGCCTGAGGATGTTGCCGGGGAAACGACAAAGGAAAAGCTGGCACGATTGCGTGCTGCGCTAATGGAAGAGGATGTTGAAGGCATGCTTGTGACTATGCTCGACGAGGTTGCATGGCTCACTAACTTGCGTGGCTGTGATGTCGAATATAATCCGGTTGTGGTTTCATATATGCTGGTTACACTTGACAGTGCCGTGTTGTATATTTACGAGAGGAAACTGACTCCTGAGGTTCAGGACTATTTGGATACCCAAGGTATTGCTGTTGCCGGGTATGGCGATATTTGGCAGGCGCTCAAGGAGTATGACAAGGCTACGCTTCTAATTCAACCTTCAAGATGCAATGTTTCCGCTGTAAAATCTGTGGCAAAGGAAAAGGTTGTATTCCGTAGTGATTCTCCTGTTGCAAAAATGAAGGCTGTGAAGAACGTAACTGAGATAGAAGGCTTTGAACGCGCCATGTTGGCCGAAGGTGTTGCAATGGTGAATCTTCTGCATTGGCTAAAGCCTGCTGTAGAGCAGGGCGGTGTGCGCGAACTTGATGTAGACCGCATGCTCACGGAGTTTCGTAGCGAAGACCACCTTTTCCGTGGGCTTAGTTTTGCTACGATTGCTGCATACGGCGAGAATGCTGCCATTGTACACTACGAACCTACCGAAAAGGATAATGCTTTGCTTGAGCCTCGCGGTTTCCTATTGCTCGACTGTGGCGGGCAGTATGAATGCGGTACAACTGATATTACCCGTACAATTGCCTTGGGCGAACTGACGCAGGAGGAAAAAGAGGATTATACCCGTGTGCTTCGCGGCCATATATCACTTGCTCAGGCTGTATTCCCTAAAGGCACATGCGGTACACAACTTGATGTGCTTGCCCGCCAATGGCTGTGGCGCGCCGGTGAAAATTACCTGCATGGAACAGGGCATGGAGTAGGGCATTTCCTGAATGTGCATGAGGGTCCTCACCAAATACGCATGAACAATATGCCGGCACATTTGCTGCCTGGAATGACCGTAACAAATGAACCTGGTCTTTATAAGGCTGGCCGTCATGGAATACGCATAGAGAATACTATGATTGTAAAGCAACATTCCCAAAGCGAGTTCGGCTGTTTCTATGCTCTTGAGCCTCTTACTCTTTGTCCGATAGATACAACACCTATTGTACCCGAATTGCTTGGCGATGAAGCACGTGACTATCTGAATGCTTATCATGCAATGGTCTTCGAGAGGCTCTCTCCGTTCTTTGAGGGTGAGATGCTCAAATTCCTTGAAACTCTTTGCGCACCAATATGATAAAACGCCTGCTGCCGTTGCTTGTTTTGCCGTTTCTGTTTTCTTGTGTAACGCAAGAGAGTGTGGGAAAGCGAGAACTCATTGCCCATGCAGGCGGTGCACTTGACGGCTATGTATATACAAACTCTCTTGAAGCACTCAGTCAAGCAGTTGAAAGAGGGTACAAGTATATTGAAGTTGACTTGCTGATGACTGCTGACAGTGTACTTGTGGCAGCCCATTCCTGGGAGGACTTCAACCGCATGACCGGCAACGAGGAACGTGGCGACAGCGCAATGATGTTGCAGCAGTTTATGGCACAGCGTATTCATGGACGTTATTCACCATTGACTGCAAGTATGGTGAATGAGTTCTTTATGCAGGACAGTGCACTATATCTTGTAACCGATAAGATATCTAATCCTGAAATTCTTGGAGAATATTTTCCGAAACTGAAGCATCGTATGGTTGTTGAAGCTTTTTCGTATAGAGATTACGAGCAGTTGTTGCATGAAGGGTATTATCGTGTGCTCTATTCTTGTTTGGCTAAGGATTTTTCAGCCTCAATAATGAAGAATCTGCTTTTTGACAAACTCTTCCCCGGAAAACGTATTGAGTGGGTCGCGCTTCATACAAGCGGTTTCGGTTATCCAATGTTCAAATTCCTTGACCGTGTGCGTCGGTTCAATATAGCGCTGTTTACTGTCGATAATTACAATGAACTGTCGCAAAAGCATCTGGACCGCGTTAAAATGATATATACAAATTGTCTGTTTCCTGAATGATAAGTAGTTGTATATGAAGTCTTATTTTGCAAGAAAGGTGTTGGCGATAGTTCTATTCTTTATGTTGTTGCCTGTCGTTTCGTCGGCACAAGGCCGTTATTTCTACAAGAAAGAGTATGTGCCGTCGGAACTCCCGCGCTTTGAAGAGTGCAGGGAATTACTTCCACAGCCGGTGTGGGATGAGAATCCGCAGTGGGTGGAACTCTATTGGAAGGCCTGGGAGATTGCATTCTCGAATCTCAGGCAACCGCCTGTCGGTTCCCCTCTTGTCGCAAACTGGATTGACGAGGGTTTGTCACCGCAGGTTTTCCAGTGGGATACCCATTTTATGGTCATGTTCGGGCGCTATGCTGCACATGTTTTCCCGTTTATTGAGTCGCACGACAATTTCTATGCGCGCCAGCATGATGATGGCATGATATGCCGTATACTTAACGAGGCTGACGGCGCTGACCACCATTGGGGGTTAGGTGCCAACTATGCACGGACAATAAATCCACCGCTTTTCAGTTGGGCCGAGATGGAGTATTTCAGGTTTACAAAAGATACAGCGCGTATATCACAGGTTATAACCCCGATTGAAAAATATATTGAATGGGTGGAAAAGAACCGCAGGGCTGCCGGTACTGAACATAATCTTTATTGGTCCAATGGTCAGGCAAGCGGAATGGACAATACCCCACGTGATATCGGACGGCCTGCACCCGATGGTGACGTGCATTCTGCTACCGATGCCATGGGGTGGATTGATATGTCATCCCAGATAAAGATGTGCTACGATAATCTGGCCGAAATGTGTACTATCCTTGGCAGAAAGAGGGATGCTGAAAGGTATATGGAGAAATCAGAGGCTTTGTCGGAACGTATCAATCATTATATGTGGGACGATAATACCGGTTTGTATTACGATGTGGACACAGCATCTGTCAGGACACCTTGGATTACTACTGCTACATTTTGGCCTATGCTTGCCGGAATATCTTCAAAGGAACAGACTGCGCGTATGGTTTCTGCTATTAAGGATGAATCTCTCTTCTGGCGTCGTCTGCCTTTGCCTTCCCTTGCAGCCAACCAACCGCACTATGACAAGTGCGGCTGTTACTGGCGTGGGGGTGTGTGGGCCCCGACTACATACATGACTGTGAAGGGATTGCAGCGTAGCGGCTATGAGGAACTTGCCTCGATTATTGCGGCGAAGAATATGGTTGCAATGCATAAGGTATACGAGTCTACCGGTACTATATGGGAACTTTACTCTCCCGAAATGTTTATGCCTGCAACGGATGCTACCGGAGTAAACATGGTAAAACCCGATTTTGTAGGGTGGAGCGGCCTTATACCAATTTCAATGTTCATAGAGAATATAATTGGAATTAATGCCGATGCGGTAACAGGCAAGGTTGTATGGCGCAGTATGAGTGGGGAAAATCATGGTGTCAAGGGATTGCGTTTCGGTGATATTGTCACTTCGCTCGTGCGTCAGGGTAACAGCATTGCTGTTGAGTCGAACAAGGAATATATATTGCTGTTCAATGGCAAAGAGTATTGTGTTTCAAAAGGGAAACATGTTATTGAACTTTGAATTGTATTTGACACGACAGACGAGTGCTGCACTTTGAGTTATGGTAGCACTCGTCTGTTTTCTTAGAACAGGCTGTTTGCCTGTCATGCTTCGCCTTCTGGGGTGTGAAGTATGAGTGTTGTTGCTCCAAGGGTTATAATGGCACCATCCTCAATGAGCAGACGCTCGCGGTTGCCAAGTATGCGGTTCATTACAAATGTTCCGGTAATGCTTTGGTTGTCGCGTATTGTGTATGTTAACTCACCGTTGTATCCTTTCTTTACATTGATGATGCAGTGACGGCGGTCCATGCTTGGGTCGCTTGTCTCAATGGGGTGTGAGATTACCGTGCCCTTGTTGTAGCGTCCAAGCATGTTGTCTCCTTCGCACAGAGGGATAATCTGCTTGAAGCAGAATGTGTTTTCTATGACTACAACATGGCCGAAATCTTCGGTTTGTATGTCATCTTTGTTTTCTCCTATGCGTATGGTGAAACTCTTGCGGCAATGTTCGCATTCAAAGACCAACGCTTGGCCTTCTTTGTAACCTGAGGCATCAAAATCTATTGCATGGTCACATTTTGGGCATATTATCTTGCTCATGTCTGTAATGGTAAAATCTTTGAATTATTTGGTACGGCAATACTTTCCCGATATGTCGGGAAGGTTCATCAATGTGCGAAAATCCAAGCATCGGGAAATTTCTCCTTAACCTGTGAAAGGGCTTTTAATGCCTCTTGATTGCTGTTGTGGGTGCTGTATGCAATGCGGTAACGGCCGCTGCCCTGAACTACAGAATATGTGGCTTCTGCTTTGGCCGAGAGTTCTTCTATGGCTAACTGTGCCTTCTGCTCGTTGGGAGTGCTTGCTACAATTATCGAGTATGATTTTGATTCTTCAACTGGCTCAACAGCCGATATAACTGTTGCTGTAATATCGGTTGCGGTCTCTTTTGCGTCGGTATCTGCAATTGCATTTGTTGCGTTTACAGTTTCAGATGTCTCGTCTGCTTTTTCTATTATAATTTCTTGCGATGCGATGTCTTCTGTTACTTTACTTTCTTTAGTTGAATGGTATTCAAAAGGTTCTATTTCACATCTGCTTTCCAAAATGTTTTCTTCTGTCTGTATATTTGTGGTCACCTGTGCCTTTGTGGTGTTGTTGCCGGTTACAAAAGCGGCCTGCATTGACGGCTCATATACGCTGTCGCCAACAGGAGATACGAACAGGAACATAAGAATTACGGCAACGGCTGTTGTTGCAATTCTGCTGAATGTGCTCCTTCTGATTACAATATCCTTCTTTTCAATATCCTTCAATTGTCTTATGGATAATGGCTCGAATCCGAAATAATCCGGAGAATCTATTCCGTTTCCGGATGGTGTGAATGATATTTTGCCTGCAATGTTTATATTGAATGTTCCGAGCTCACCAAAATGGGCTGTTCCTTTTGTAGAGAGTTCTCTACGGAGTGAGAGAATGTCATTGCGCATCATTCTGGATGCATCATTGTATGTCAACTGAAGTGCATTGATGTATTCCGATACAAGAAGTGCATCGTCAACTGTTACTTGGGGGTTGAAGGCCAGAGTGCGCATTGGAGGCATGAATGCAGCGTTTTCTGCATCGTAGTAGGCCGATACATCATGCGCAAGAAATGCGCCCATCCCAGGGATTATTACGCAATTGTGCTGCGCAACCAGTCTTGCTGTATATTTAATTAAGTTCTCCACGAAGCAAATTTAATAATAAAAATATATATATGAAAGAAACATTCCTTTTTTATTATACAAAAAAATGAAATGGCAGTTCAGAATGCTTGTTATGTATATTTGGTGAATTTGTGTAGCAAATATTTATACAAACATTGTTTTTATAATTTTTTATAAATATGTTTGTAAGACAGATTAACACTTGTTGACATTGATTAAAAACCGGTTTATGGGTTTCGGTTTCTGCTGATTATTTTTTACATAAATTGTTTAACTTTAAATCTTTTACTATGAAGAAATTACTTTTATGTTTGTTGGTTGTGGCATTTGCTGCATCATGTACAACTGTTCAGAAGAGTGCTACAACTCTTGATGTCGAGACTTCGGTTACAGCAAAGGCAACAGCGGACCTTGTAGTGTCGGGAAAGAAAGTTTCATATACAATGAGTCCTTCAAAGTCAATACGCAAGGCTGGTGTTGAGAATGTAAAGAATACCGCAGTGTCAGAATTGTTGAAGAAACATGATGCTGATGTTCTTGTAGCTCCTGAGTTCTCAATTGTACGCACAAAGAATATATTCTTCCGTACATTCATTTCTGAGATAACTGTTACCGGTTATCCTGCAAAGTATGCAAATTTCAAAAAATAACATAATTAATGGATTTTATGAAAAAGATTATATTCACATTGGTTCTGTTCTTGTCTGTGTTGGTTACTTCCTGTACTACTGTAAACAAGACTGCAACCGTTGCAGATGTTGAGAAATCTGTCAATACATATCCTGTGATTGCCGATTTGCAGGTGTCTCCAGAGAAAGTTGAAAAAACTTATACTTGGAGTTTCAGGCCTTTTCACATCGGCGAACCTAAAATCAAGGATTTGAAGCAGAATCTTGTTGCTGAGCTTTTGCTTGAGAATGATGCAGATGTTCTTGTTGAAATGCATTATGTGTATTCAAAGACTCAGTTCGGTACTCGCTCTATGACTGTTTTCGGGTTCCCTGCCAAAATGAAGAATTTCCATAATGCGACCAAAGATGAACTTGAAGCGATTAAAGGTACCACTTACGTTGAAGTTGAACGCCCTGCAGGTTCGGCAAACAACAAGAAGGGTGGTTTCTTGGGATTCATTAAGAAATTGGTTTTCTGGTAATAAGGTAAATGACGAGAGGCAAGCGCGCTTGCCTCTCGTTATTGCAGGTATTGAAACAAAAGAGGCTGACTAAAAAGGCTCTTTTGTTGTTACGCTTGCCCGAAAAATACTCATTTACGCTTAGTAAACTGCGTTTTTTCGGGCTTTGCAAGCCTAAAAATAGCTCTTTTTATCCAACCTCCCTACAAACGT
>JAZNDZ010000049.1:0-8408 GCA_045588345.1 Bacteroidaceae bacterium | reverse complement strand
GAGAATACATATCCGTCAATGAACGTGTAATCGAAATTGAATAAATCGCGTGCGAACTGCTCCATATCGAAATAGCGACGGGCGAACTCGGGCATATCGCCGTAACAATCATCAACGAGGTGTTCGGCAAATTCCTCTTCGCTATCCCACTCACCTTGAAAACGCTCTTTGGCATCTTCCAGCGTGTAGCCACTGCCGTAATGCTCTGTAAAGGCATCGAACAACTTTCTATCCTTTTCGTCCATATTGCCGTACTCTATAATCTTGTCGAAAGTAACTTCATCAAAGCAACTTTCAGAATACCATTCTGAAGAGAAATTCTCATAATCCTGATACATAAATTCCGGATCTTCTTCATCAATGTGGAGCAAATAGCAGAACTCTATAAATTCATCGTAATCAAAGAACGAGGTCAAATCTACCCACATTCCGTAAAGCGAACCATTATTGTACTTGTAATATGTGCCGACATATACAGCAGGATTACCGCTTGTATAATCATACTCGTGTTCTTTTACCACATCTGCCCAATCTTCAGGGCGTACTCTCTTCTGCGAAGCATTGATATTTTCCATAACCTTGAAACTAAATGTGAATACTCTGTTTTTTGAAACTTTTTATGTGCAAGCAACAGGGCAAGGTCAAAGGCAACAAGAGCAACAAGGATTTATACGAAAGGCAGGAACTGCTGTAAATACTACCTGAAAGCGTGGAGATTTTTGGTGTAAACTCGCTGTGTCCTTGTGCTGTTGCCTCTTGCCCTACCTTCGCACACGAAAAAAGTCAAAACAGAGTATCACTGTGGGGAAAGGGGAAAAGAGCAAAGATGAAAGAGCAAAGAGTGGAGAGAGAAACAAGGCAGGTGGTATAAAGACACAAAAAGTTTGTATCGCTGTATCTTTGTATTAAAATCGGCATAACATACTATATAACAAGTACTTGCGGTCGATACAAATGTGATACAAGTTAGATTTGTCCTATGATACAAAACGATGAAGAGGTATGCAAGGTGATACAAAAGCAGGAATGAAGAAAATTGTATCAGGTTTGTATCAAGATTGTATCTGTGAATTTCTCCTTTATTATTAAGAAGTTATATCTTCTTTCTTTTGCTTTGATACAAAGATACAAAAGATTAGTACGGAAATAAGAAGAGGTAAAATTGAAAGATGTTGCCTTTGCTTACGGCACAAAAAAATGCTGCACGGCAAATGCCATACAGCAGTGAGTGGTAGAAGAGGATTTAATGCTGATGTTCCTTTTTCCAATTAAGCCATTGCTCTACTTCCCTGTCGAAATCTTCGGGAGCTATGTTGCGCCGTACAATGGTGTTGTAGTCATCGGATATGAAGAACTCAAGCCAATGTGCCCCTTCAAAATAGAAGGCCACATAGGTGAGCAGTACCCACTCCAATTTGCGACCTTGATAGGCGGTGAGCCGAAGGCGTGTGCCGTGTCGCATATTGTCAAAGTAGGCATATACCTTCCTTGCAAACTTGCGGAATTCTTTGTCGGCAAGATACTTTTCGTTGAACTGTGCAACGGTGTAGGACTGCACAAGAGTGCGTACTGTTTCGTTTCTAAAGGAATTGTTCATCGGGTATAAATTCGTTAGGGTCATTTTTCTTCTCTTTGTATCTCTTTGTCTGCACGAATATCATATCCACGAAATTGCCCTCAACACGCCTTGATATGCGCTTTTGATTGTTGCAAAGCTCGTCAGGGTTGAGCGTGTCGATATAGGGGCAAAGGTGGCAGAAAGAGTGCAGTTTCTGCGTAAAACGCTGCATTGTGAGGTTGGTTACGTTGGCATACTTGCGGTAGTCATCGAACACCTCACGGCGTATAAGCAGTTTGTCGAGTTTGTCGCCGTCTTCGGCAAAATAACCGTTAGCCCAATCTTCAAAGTTATTTCCGATGTCTTGTCTGTATTTGCGTAACAAGATATTATCCATTGGGGGCAATATCTTGATATTCTCCCGGCATAGGGAGAGGTAAAAGCGAAGGCACTGCATAAGGAAATTTATATCAGCGTTCCAATCAGCCGGGCTGTAATCGTGCGTAAAGAGGTCGCGCCCGAAATCATCGCGTATGGAGCGTGTTTCGAGGTAGTCGTTTGTCTCGGTGAGCTGGTGGTAATAGTCGCTATAGACCATATAGAGCATACGCGCCTCGGTGGAGCTGTCAAAGTCCAGCGGTACATAATTGGTGGTAAAACCAAACTTGGGGCTTTGCTCAAAGGGTATGCTGTAACTTTGATTGTTCTTCGGGTTCACCGTCATATCGCTTGTGATGATGTCATAGAACAGCCCCATAGAGAGGTATTGGGCGCAATCATCGACAAGCACAAAATCGGTGTGTATGTTCACCTGGTCGAAAACGTGGGGGTTATCCATCAGTTTTGGGTTTCTTCCCGACAACTTGACTGTACGCATAAACATAGAGAGAGCCTTGAAGAGGAATGATTTTCCGCTTCGGCCGTTACATTCTCCGTTTTCGCCTATCTTGTTATCCATTGCCTGCGGAGCCCACGCACGCGAGGGTGATTTGTAGCGGTGGAGCATATAGCCGATAGCGAATATCTTGTTTATAAGGTTCTGCTTCTGCTCGGCTATCTCTGTGGGTGTCAATCCCTCGCCGTCGATGCAAAAGCGGTGGGTGGCTGCATACTCGGCTGCTGCTTCCCTGTCTTCACCGAAGCGGTACTCCATTTCCTTACGCCAATAGATACGGCTTGAATTGATAACGTAACCGCATAGGCAGCTTTTGCCGGACTCCAGCACCTCGATGTCGAAGTGTGGCTTGCCCCCTTGCTCGGAGCGTGTGATGCTGAACATATCGGGCATAACGGTGAACTCATAAGGCAATACGTTATCTTCCCAAACATAGTGCTGAAAAGATGTGTCGCCCTTTTGATGCACTATAATCTCTGAAGGTGTTACCTCGATTGATTTACGGGTAAAGAAGAAGAGCTGTGTTGTGGGGGTGAAGGTGGTAAAGTCCAGTTCCACCTCGCGGAGGTTTTCAAGAGAGGTTTCCGAAAACTTCATTGAGTTTACAATGAGGTTTCGGATATTCTCTGCCAAACAGCGTTCTTCAGCCCATTCGCGCACGAAACGGCGTACATCTTTCGCCTTTATCTGCTTTACGATGTTGCCTGTAACCTGTATGTACCGGGTATTGGCTGCATTGGCATCGCGCAGTGTACGAAAACCGTTCAACTGCAAGAAGTAGTAAAGGCGTACTGCCGAAATGGATAGTTCTCGCTTGCACGATTTTTCATTGATTGTCTCTACCCAGAATTTTGCAGGCATCGCCATTTTAATGAGGTCGCGGAAATCGGCAACATCACGGCGAAGTTCTTGCCAATCGCGGAGATCCTTGCGAGGCTTACCGCGATTGTCGCGATAGGTGGAGAGCCATTCGGGGAGCCACACTGTATATATGTCGATATGGCGCAGTGCCAACTCTGCACCTTTTTTACGACCTGTAGCGTCGATGTCGGGAATGTTGTATATGGTATCGGCATAGCGGTTGAGTTTGGCAACCTCGGACTCTGTCAGGGTGTATGTCTCGGAGTTGAACCATATAGGAATGTAGCCCATAGACTTTAAGCAAAGAGCGTCGCGCTCTCCACTGCATATAAATATCTCTTCGAGCTTTCTTTCCCGTTGTTCGCCCTCTTCTTCATCATCGCAACTGTTGAGCTTGCCGAACTGCTCCTGCAACTCGCGCAGGCCGTTGATATAGTCTTTGGGCTTTACTCCTTCGGGAGTGTATGAGAAACGCCACTGCTTTTCGGGGTTGAGAGGTTCGTATATCTTGTAGAACACCTTGCCGTCGTCTGTACGGCATTCACGCATAAATATAGGATAGTTCTCTGTGCTATATTTGAGTGTTACTTCCCTGTTCTTTACATAGCCTACATATTCTGCCTCGTACCAATTAAGAGCCTCTGCGTGTTCTGCCCGTACTTTCGGGCCGAGGACTTTAAGATGTTCTTCGGGTATGGACTCCAAAAGGGAGAATATGCGTGTTCCCTCTTTCTCTTCGCTCGTTGCCGGGCGTTTCTCGATGCGTGGCTTGTTGATTGAGGGCGAGAGTTCTTCGTTTATGCCGAAGATACCGGCCAACAGCAGAACCGCTTCGTAAAAGTGGGTGATGCCTTCCTCTTTCATACATATATCTATGGGAGAAAGAGCGTGCCCGTCGTCGCCGAAATCTACGACTTTCCACACTCCGCCGGAATAGTGCAAGCAGGCCGAAGCAGTCTTTTCGTTCTGCCTCGCCCTGAATTTGTTCTTCGTTCCGACAACATCAGCAGCTTGTGGATAGTAGCGGAGAATGATGTCTAAACCGTCGCGTGTCGCTTTGTAAAGGTCGGTTGCCTGTATCATACTGCATAATCGTCATCTTCAGTTACACGGTAGATAAGCCACTCAACAAGCATTTCATCGCGCAGGTGATATGTCAATGTTACTGTACGCAAATAGGTCAGATTCTCACCGACAACGATATTCACAGGTAGATTATGGTCGAGCACCATTTGCGATAGGCGGTTGCATAATGAGGCTTTCAATGCTATTTGTTTTTCTTCCATTGTCCTGTAATTTGAGAGTTGAAAAAATGCCACTCACAGTGGGCTTCACAGCAGGCTGTGGGTGGACTTTGAAAAAGGAAAGTTTATAGTTTATTCATTAGATAGAATAAATTCTGTTATCTCTTTCTTGCTGAAGTAATATGACTTCTGCTGTTTACGGTGTGGCAACTGCCCCCTGTAACACATCTTTTTCACTGCTCCCTCTGTCTTGTCGAGCATTCTTGCGACTTCGGCAACAGAAAGCACTTCATCATTGAGACGGTGGAGCTTTTTGGCTATTTTGTCGGCCAATAGTTCCAGTTCACTCGGCTTCAGCATAGGCTTTCATCGCTTTTTGTCGTAACTCCTTATAACTGTCTATCACATTGCCGGTAATGGTAACAAGGCAGTTGCGCCTATCGTATGACGCGGATATGCGTATGCCTTTGCTTGCCCCCTCGTCAATGTTCCACCTATATATAAGGACTGACATTGTGGTACACTCTTTTGATGATGCCAAACGACCTACTTTCGTTTCTCCACGCTTGAGGCTGCGGAGCCATTTTGTTTTGTTCTCGATAATGTCCATCGTACTAAATGACCTTTAATTGATACTTGTTTTCTTACACTTGAAAGATATGCCGGGTCTTTCTTCAGCTCCATTATATCTGCATAGTTCTTTACTGTTGTTACACTCACGTTCAAAAGCAGTGCGACTTCGGTGTTGCTCATTACAGCAAAAACCTTTGAAAAATATTCACACTGTTCTGCACTTAATTTCTTTGTCCTCATAAGATTTGTTGATAATGTTTTGTGAAAAGTTCTTAAAAACATTAAACAACTGTGAACCTTGATAAGGGTTAGAAATGTTCGTTAGTGAGTTTGTTCAGTACAAAAGTATAGGGGGCAAAAAGGTCATAAAAGTCCTTTGGCATAAATCTCATTTTCTGTATTGTGTACCTTTAAAAGTGTAAAAATAAGCGTCTTGAAAGCGAAAATTTTCGCTCCCAAGACGCTATAAAGGTGGGTGGGAATTTGTATATGTTACCCAAATTTGCTATCTTTGTCTAACAAACTTGCAAACCAACTAACAAAGGTGCAAACCAAGTGAAAATGATGATAATTGATATTTGAAATATTGCTACTATCAGCAAATACAACATCATTGACTGTCAAGTGTTTACTTAACTTTTCAGGTATAAATTAGTAAAGACTCCTGCCGGGATCACAAAATTCCACTGGGGCAAATAATATCCCTGTCGGGATCACAAAAAGGAACTCAATTGAGTTCCTTTTTTGTTTTTACAAACCAGGATATCAAGGCGGCTGCTCACGCTAAAGTTATTGCAAAAATGAACAAAAGGCACTATCTTTACAATCTAAACTATCTTTACAATCTAATAAAAAAAATGAGAATATTATGAGAGCAGCAATATACGGCGCCGGTTCTTTGGGAACAATCCTGGGCGCATACATCAGCAAGAACGGTGGAAAGATAGAACTCATCAACCGTAACAAAGCACACGTTGAGACACTCTGCAGAAACGGGGCCAAAGTAACAGGAACCGTAAACTTTTCACATCCTGTAACGGCATATACCCCAGACGAGATGTCAGGAAAATATGACATTCTGTTTCTGATGACAAAACAGCAACAGAATGCCGAAGTTGTCAGCTACATCAAGGAGTTCCTTGCCGATGACGGTGTGATTGTGACCCTACAGAACG
Organism: Bacteroidaceae bacterium; assembly: GCA_045588345.1. Classification (GTDB taxonomy): domain Bacteria; phylum Bacteroidota; class Bacteroidia; order Bacteroidales; family Bacteroidaceae; genus HGM04593. The sequence continues at coordinate 2,102 of JAZNDZ010000049.1, read as the reverse complement.
GAATACCGGAACTGCAGATTGGTGAAATTGTGGGCGAAGAGCGTGTGTTGGGCTGCACTGTTGCCTGGGGAGCGACAATGAAAGAACCCGGCGTGTGTGAGCTGACAAGTGCGCCGGATTCACTGACATTCTCCCTTGGTTCGCTATTGCCCCAACCTAATGCCCACATCAATGAAGTCAAGTCATTGCTTGAGCTTATGGGACCTGTTGAGATTGACAAGAATTTCATCGGCTCACGTTGGAGCAAGCTGCTTATAAACTCTGCATTCTCGGGCATGAGCGCCGTGTTGGGATGTACATTCGGTGAAGCTGCCGGTGACAAGGCATCTCGCAGGATTGTCCAGGCACTCATAAAGGAGTGCATTGACGTATGTGCAGCAGGAAACATACGCATTGAACCCGTACAGGGTAAGGACATCGTGAAACTGCTCGACTATAAAGGACGTATCAAAAAGGCATTCTCTTTCTTTATAATACCCATTGCCATACGCAAGCATGCCAAACTGAAGGCAAGCATGTTGCAGGACCTTGAGAAAGGCAAGCTCACCGAAGTGGATGCAATAAACGGTGTTGTCAGTGCTTTCGGCCGCAAGGTCGGAGTGGCAACCCCCATGAACGACACTGTAGTGGAGGTTATACACCGTATTGAAAAAGGTGAATTGAAACCGGAATTCAGTAATCTGAAGTTCTTTTAAATAAATGTAACTATCAACGTTTTTCAATGAGACACAAGGGAGCATTTCCACCATGATAGGTAATTCCAAAATAAACCGGCACCGTTAAAAATCCAGCTCATGGCCGCTTGTTTGCAGGCCATTGTGCGAGGTATGTTTGAAGATTTGCGCGGGTATAAATTATCTTTTATATAGCCGCGCAAATCAAGGTCCGCAGCACCCTGCAAAACAAGTGAAAGCCATGAGTGGCAAACAAGTGCCCGACCGAATGCTCGCTCATGCGGCACGAGCAAAGGGCGCTTGTGACGATTTTTCCGTGTGCCGGGCCTTTTGGTCCTTTTGGGCACCAAAAGGACATGATAGAACGATAACAGAAAGAATATATGATAACAGATTAAGGATAAGTTGTATGTAAAATATAAGAGATTATTTTTTATACTTTGCTGGTATTAGAAAGATATCCTCCTATAGTTTGCAGCCTGCAATTCAGCTCTTACGGGCCGCTCTTATGAATCGGAAATACCAATAACAGGTATCTCTTTCGGTGTAACCTGGGTCCTTTTCATCGGTATCCTGATATCGCATTTCGGCATGGTGCTCGACGGCGAACTGCTGCATTTTGTCAAGGAGTTCGGACTTATACTTTTTGTATACTCCATCGGTCTGCAGGCGGTCCTCTCATCGTTGCAATACTTGTAAGTTACTTCGGCCCCAAACTGGGCATTGTAACATACACCACAACCAGCGCCAACCTCATGATAAGAGAGATAGGAATAACGCTGTTCCTTGCTTGTGTGGGACTTGGTGCCGGTGGCGAGTTCGTTGACAGCATTGTGAACAAGGGAGGATATATGTGGATTCTTTACGGAGCAATAATCACAATTATCCCCATCCTAATTGCAGGGCTTGTGGGACGTTACATATTGAGGATAAAATACAACACATTGACCGGTGTCATATCAGGCTCATGCACCAACCCGCCGGCATTGGCTTTTGCCAACCAGCAGAGCAAAGGCGGCGATTCAGCTGTGGGCTATGCGACTGTCTACCCTCTTGCAATGTTCTTGAGGATACTCGTAGGACAGATGATGATACTCATCTTCTGTTGACAGGACAAAAGGGACACGGCAAACAGATACATTCTGCCAAAATGTCAGTTGAGAACAACTGGCATTTTTTTTGTTTATATAATGTAGAAAGCTCCTGCCGTTTATGCGCAGGACATAATTATGTATCATAAACTAAAAAACTTATAATATGCAGAAAGGTAACATTGGGGTAACGACAGAAAACATCTTCCCCGTAATCAAGAAGTTCTTGTATAGCGACCACGAGATTTTCCTCCGTGAGATTGTTTCTAACGCAATCGATGCCACACAGAAGCTCAAGACCCTGCACGAGAAGGGCGAGTTCAAGGGTGAGCTCGGT
>JAZNDZ010000048.1:0-4892 GCA_045588345.1 Bacteroidaceae bacterium | reverse complement strand
ATAACCGATATCTGAATTATAATTGAAGTTCGTTTTCAGAGCTGCCTTCTTACACGCCTCAATCACTTCTTCGTTTGTGATTCCGGTCACACTTTGAAGTTTTGCAGACTTTACATCACCCGAATAATTTACGAGGATACTCAACACAACCTCACCGACTTCAGTTCCCTTAAGATCTGGTTCTTGTACCTGATAAGAAACATATCTATCTTCCAGACGATACTTAGAAGTAACCTTTATCTTCTCCTTAGCCCTGGTTATCTCTGCTTCCCTCTGTTCCTCTTCACCTAACTGGATAAGATAATCAAGAAATGCGCTGCCGGTTGATGCTGTCTTAGCAACAGGAGTCGACGATTGCTTTACAGGTTTCTTGCTGCAGATCTGCTGTACAGAGTCAATCTTTACCCATAGATTGGTATTCTCCTGACGTAACACCTGAATCTGCTGGAAATTCGTGTACGAAAGAAACAAAGTGCCACAAAGCAAAATTGCTATCAGAACCAGAAGAACAGTATTCCTTTCATATCATTTAACATTAAGGGTTACACGTCATCCTTCGTGGCCCTATAGATTCAGCCTCGCCGGCTTTTAACATTTAAGGCTGCGCCTTGACATCGTAAGAACGCTTCCTCTGCTCAGAGTTTGCACTTATATCAATATAGTCGCTATAACTATTTGCTATTCGAGGTCAAATCGCATATCTTTACACTTACAAATAGGGATTATATGGTTACAGTTCCAGATGCATGTGAGATCCTTGAAATGCTGTCTGAAGCATCTATAAAGGTGTTTCTGGACGGCGGTTGGGGCGTTGACGCACTTATAGGCAGGGAAACAAGAATACATAACGATATTGATCTGTTCACAGAGAAGAAAGACTACGGTAAGGCCATATCCGTGATTACTGGTAAGGGATACAGAGAAGTTGCAATGGACTACACGACCGACAGCCATACTGTCTGGAAAGATGAGAACGGGAGAATAATCGATCTGCATTGTTTCGAATATGTCGAAGATGGAATCCTATATGAAGGATACACTTTCCCAACCGACACTTTCTCTGGTAAAGGAAATATCGGGAATATAAAGGTATCCTGCATAAACCCGCAGGTACAGGTGCTGTTCCATCTTGGATATGAATACGATGAAAATGATCTCCACGACGTTCTGTTGTTATGCAGAGTTTTCAATCTTGAGATACCTGAAGAATATAAGCGCAAGTAATTGCAACATAACCTGATGATTGTAAATTAAATGTTTAAAACTTTATCAAAAACATGAGTACCCTTGAAAGCGCAATACAAATAGCAACAGAAGCACATCGTGGACAATATGACAAGGCTGGGAATGATTATATAGGTCATCCGTTGCGTGTTATGGAGTCGGGCAAAACATTGGACGAAAAAATTGTCGGTGTATTGCACGATGTCATTGAAGATACAAATTGGACATTTGAACAACTTGAAAACGAAGGTTTTTCAAATGAAGTGATGGATGCTCTTCGATGTGTTACCAAAATTTCCGACGATGAGCCTTATGATAAATTCATTGCCCGTATTAAAGCCAATCCATTGGCAGTAGCAGTTAAACTTAATGATTTGTCTGACAATATGGATATCAGACGCTTGCCATATCTGTCTGACAAAGATGTGAAGAGGCTTAAAAAGTATCTTAAAGCATACAAACAACTTGCAGGGGAACCTCTCCACCTTGGGAATCGTTCAGAACTGCGCCTTTGGCTTGAAGAGAACCACACCAAAGAGAAATGTTGTTGGGTAGTGACTTACCGCGGCAAATGTCAGCCTGAATGGCCGGCTATTCCATACATTGAAGTGGTTGAAGAGGCTCTTTGTTTCGGGTGGATAGATTCTACTTTGAAGCGGCTTCCCGACGGGCGGCTGGTGCAACGCCTCTCCCCTCGCCGACCCAAAAGCCATTGGACACAATTGAATATGGAAAGATGCAGGAATCTTGAAGATAGAGGCCTGATGACCGACGCTGGCAGACGCGCTTTTGAGAGTTCTTTGCAAGCAAGTGAGTGAAAAATTTAATAAATAAGCGAATGAGACCATACATTATATGCCATAGAGCAACAACATATAGCCACAGACGCAAAAGGCTATATTATAGCCATAGATACCATGGGCAAACTCAGATGGCCGCAGAATCAATTTGATGGAATGCCTCTTTTGGTCATCACATCAGAAGATTGTCCAAAGGAGTACCACGACGCATTGGCAAAGCAACAGATTTCCTGGATTGCAACGGGGAAAGGTGGAATTGACCTGGCAAGAGCAATGGAACTTCTTTACGAAAAGTTTAATGTAGAAAGATTGAGTCTGACAGGTGGCGGAAACATCAATGGAGCCTTCTTGAAAGCAGGATTGATTGATGAAGTGAGCATAATGTGGTGTCCAGGTATTGATGGACGCAAAGGCATGGTGGCAGCCTTTGATGGTTTGGATGCAGACATCACTCCTACCAAACTCAAATTAACAAGCGTAGAGAAGTTGGGCGAAACAATTTGGGCAAAATATCAGTTATAATAGAGTTAATACGTAAGAGAATGAAAAAGATTATAATCATTGATGGCGGTCCGCGTAAGAATATGAACACCGCAAAGTTGCTGCAGAGATTTGCCGAAGGAGCAAAATCTGCGGGCAGTGATGTTGAAGTTAAAACCATACGTCTATACGACCTTGACTATAAAGGTTGCATTTCGTGTATGGCCTGCAAACTAAAAGGCAAGGCATCCAACATCTGTCGGATCAAAGATGCGCTTGCTCCTGTTCTGGAGGAGATTGCCCAGGCTGACGGCCTTGCGCTCGGTTCGCCTATCTATTTTGGAGAGGTAACCGGACAGATGCGTGCATTCCTGGAACGCTTGTCATTCCCTTGGCTCTCATATAACGACTACAGCCTCACAGCGCCAAAACGTATGCCTGTGGTGCTTGTTGAAACAATGAACGGTACACCCGAGCGCAACAACAGCAACCATTTCGGCACGATGGAATGGTGCATTACTACAGCACTGGGAGAACCACAACGCATCATTGCCTACAATACAACTCAAGTAGCAAAATACAACAACTACGAATTAGGCAGTTTCTCAGAAGAGGCCAAACACACTTGGCGCGATGAGCATTGGGAAGAGGATCTGCAAAAGGCATTTGAGGCCGGACGCCAAATGGCAGAATAGTTATCGCTTTGTCACAGAAATCATAAAGGTTACAGCAACAATGGCAATGCCGATGCCCAGAAGAATGTTCGTAGTCAACGGTTCGCCAAACATCAGCGTACCTACAAGGATTGCTGTAATAGGCTCAAAAACTCCCAGCACAGAGGCTTTAGTTGCACCTATATTTCGGGTTGCTATGGCTAATGTGGCAGTTGAAACAATAGTTGGCAATAGCACCGTTATTCATCAAAGGCACGGCAAACAACGGATTGAGTCCGTATGTGATACCGGTAATAATACCGGCCGAATAACCTATAATGGCGTTTTTACTCAATGTTTTCATAGTTTATCTGTTCACTATAGCCACCTTAATAACTCCATCCATTTTGTTCTCAAAGATGCGGTAGGCCTCCTCTATTTCACTCAATGGGAAACGGTGCGTGATAAGCGGAGTGGTGTCAATCTTTCCTGCTTCAATAAGTCGAAGAACCTCCTCGCAATCGCACCCATCCACACCACCTGTCTTGAAGGTGAGGTTCTTGCCATACATGTCGGGCAGAGGAAGAACCTGGGGTTGGTCGTAAAGGGCAACCACCGTTACGATGCCATTCGGACGGGCACACTCCCACGCCAATCTGAATGTGTCATCAGCACCGGCAACCTCGAGCACTCTATCGGCACCTCCGTGGTCACTATTTTTCAAGACAAAATCCTTGCATTCTTCGGGTGTAGTGAGCAACACATCGGGGTAATGTTCTTGCACGAAACGACGCCTTTCTACAGACTTTTCGCATACAATGATGCGTTTGGGTTGCTTTAACATCACACAAAGCAGAGTGCAAATACCAGTTGGCCCTGCTCCAATTATCAATACAGTATCTTCTGCGGTAATCTCTGAAATACGGGCTGCCCAAAAGCCGGTGGCCAAGACATCACCCACCAACAAAGCCTGTTCATCGCTCACGCTATCGGGAATGCGGTTCAAGCCTCGATTGGCAAGGGGCACACGTACATACTCAGTCTGACCGCCATCGATGCGGCATCCCAAAGCCCAACCGCCATTCGGGTCGGTACAATTGTTCACATAGCCGTTCTTGCAGAAGAAACACTCTCCGCAGAAGGTCTCAACGTTAACTATAACTCTATCCCCAGGCTTTACATGGGTGACTTCTGCTCCTACTTCTTCTACCACGCCCACCATTTCGTGACCAACGGTGATGCCCGGAACAGCACGAGGTACGCTTCCATGTTTGATATGCAGGTCGCTGGTGCAGATGCTGCTCATCGTTACGCGAACAATGGCATCTGCAGGTTCAATCAATACAGGTTTTGGCTTCTCCACCAAAGCGAACTTCCCTTTTTTGATGTATGTGTATGCTAACATAAACTTGTGATAGTTTTTTATTCACGAAACTGCTATAATTCATTAATCACTTGCTGGAGTTGTTCTAGGAAACAGGCCCCGTGACCACCATCCATCTGAACATGGTGAAATTGAAACGATATGGGCAATGTGGTACTGAGCCAATTACGGCGATATTTTCCCCACATGACCATTGGGTTGCAGAACTTTTCGGTGTATTGATTTACAATACTATCGAGTTGAGTTTGAATCATTGCCGATGTTCCAATAATCATGCTGTTATCTATAAATGAACTTTTACATTCGTTTATAGTTTGAATAGTCAACTCGTCATAATCTCTTACAAATTGT
>JAZNDZ010000047.1:0-9340 GCA_045588345.1 Bacteroidaceae bacterium | reverse complement strand
AAAAGTCTCCTTCTTTTGTATGAGGCGTGAATAAAAAGTAAAGTTCAAGGCTTGTGAAGGCTTCAAAACCGCAGTTTACTAAGCGTAAATGAGGATTTTGAAGCCAAACGTAACGTAGAAATTTGCTTTTTAGTCACCCTCTTCTCTAAGCCGTGTAACGTAAATGTTATCTTATCTGTATTTTCTTGGTTATATTGCCAACCTTAACAATATAGGTTCCGCTATTGAGAGTTATCTCCTTTTCCGGGCCATTGTACGCAACAGCACCGAAAAGTGTGTATACAAAAACCGTATCATTTTCGTTACAGCCATTTATGTAAACGGTGTTGCCGGAAGTCTGTATAGTTATGCTCTCTTCCCTGTTCTCTTCTATGCTGTTGGGGTACGAAGTCTCGAAACTCTGTTCCTCGCCATAAACGGTCTCTTTCGCTGTTCTTGCGTATGCACGGCACATATATACAGTGCCATAGTCTAATTCTTCAACAACAATGCTCATACGCTGTCCTGTGGCGGTGACTCTCTTTACGTTTCCGTTGTTGTGTGTACTGTGCATAACTGCAGTTTCGGCCTTGCCAACCGGCCAGTATTCAAATCCTTGCTCAATAATATCATCGGAACCGGCAAGAACATAACCGCTCAGGCGGGCAGCGTTAGTTCCGGCCGATGCGGTGGCGTATGTGTGTACAGTCGGTGTGAAATATACGTATGCATCGGCAGTGCCGAATCCAATCCATTCGCCATAGTAACTCTTCCCGCTCTGCGATGTGTAGCAAGGACGGTACTTGTAGTATGTATTAGCGCTCAGGTTGTGCAGTGCACCCTCCATTACTCCTTCGTGTACAGCGCATGGGGCAAACTCTGAGGGTACAAGGTCGGGAGCATCAATTCGGCGCCATTCGAAGCCTGTGCCGCTCTCTTCCTCGCTTATGTTCGTCTCGGCGCAAATTACAGCTCGTGTATTGCTTGTAGCCTTAGCCTTAAGAGTGTTGAAAACAAGTTGCCCGGTGCGGACAGTGAGGCTATCTTCCACAGTGTATCCATATTCTGTTCCCATTGTAATTGGGAAACTGTAATTTTTATCCGGTTCAAGCCCGCAAAACAAAACTAGTGTATCCTCACCGTTGTTAAAGCCTAAGTTTGTTATAACCTCAGGGAGATTGTTTTTTATGGTAGCTTTGACAGTGGTTGGCGTGATTGTGTAATCCGCGGCATATATTAATTTTACATTTTTGCTGAATTCTGAGTAATGAGTGACAAGTTGCGGCGAGGAAACATAAAAGCGGATTGACGTTGGTACTCCTTTAGCAGAAATGCTAATATAGTGCATAATAACTAATTTACAGTTATTACAAGCATTGAATGCTCCATCTGATATTGTTCTTACACTACTTGGGAATATAAGATATTTAAGCTCTTTGCATCCTGCGAATGCATACTCTCCAATTCTTGTTACACTATTAGGTATAACAGTATTTTTACAACCGCTAATGAGGGTGTTGGTATTTTTCTCTATAATAGCGTTGCAGTTATCTCTGCTGTCGTATATATGATTGCCGCTTTCTACAACAATGCTTTCAAGCCCCGTGCATCCCGCGAACGCAGAACTTCCAATGTTTGTTACGCTCTTAGGAATTGTTAGGTTCGTAATGTCATCGCACGAAGAAAACGCCTCTTTTCCAATACTTATTACACTGTTAGGAATCTCAATGTTTGCAAGAGTATCGCAATAGCAAAACGCTTTTTCTCCAATGATTGTTACGTTGTTGCCTATTGAAACACTCCTGAGGTTGTTGCAACAATAAAACGCCCATTCTCCAATTTCTGTTATGCTGTTAGGGATTTCTATGCTTTTAAGACCTTCGCAATATTGAAACGTTGATTTTTTAATTTTTGTTATGCTATTAGGGATCTCTATGCTTGTAAGCCCAGTGCAATTATAGAACGCAAGTTCTCCAATGCTTGTTACGCTGTTAGGGATTTCAATGCTTGTAAGGTTTGTGCATCCTGCGAATGCACACTCTCCAATGCTTGTTACGCTATTAGGTATTGTTATGCTTGAAAGCCCGGTGCAGTATTCGAATACTCCTGTTCCAATGCTTGTAACGCTATTTGGAATTTCAATGCTCGTAAGCCCGGTGCAACTTCTGAACGCATAGTCTCCAATGCTTGTTACGCTGTTCGGGATTTCAATGCTTGTGAGCCCAGTGCAACCACGGAACGCTGAATTTCCAATGCTTGTTACGCTATTAGGGATTTCAATGTTTGTAAGGTTTGTGCATTGCTCGAACGCGCCATCTCCCACACTTGTTATGCTGTTGGGGATTGTTATGCTTGTGAGCCCAGTGCAACCAGAGAACGCTGCAGATCTAATAGTTGTTACGCTTTTGCCATTGTATTTGGCAGGCAAGGTCAATTCTGTATCATGCCCCAAATAACAAACCAAGGTCATCCCATCTTCATTTTCAATCCATCCAAAATCCCCATCTATAAAACCATTAGGCGCATTAACAACCTTTTCAGCATAAGATGCAACATAGCCATATTCTGAATCGCCTTTATAGAATGTCAAATTAGAGAAATTGATCAATGTCTTAAGGTTGGAGCACCTATAGAAAGCGTAATTTCCAATGTTTATTACACTGTTGGGGATTGTTATGCTTGTGAGCCCAGTGCAACCAGAGAACGCATAGTCTCCAATAGTTTTTACACTGTTACTAATTACAACATTTGTAAGCCCGGAACAACCAAAGAACGCAGCAGAGCCAATGCCTACAACGCTGTACGTTGTGCCATTGTAATTAATACTCGTGGGAATCGATACACTGCCAGTATAAGAAGGAGAATCGTATTTATAACCCCTAAAAGTCACCTCAACAGTCTTGTTTTCAGCAGACAAGATGTTGTAATAAATCTCATTTAAGCTAAAATCGTAGGCGCGTGCGCCGGTTGTCGCAATGCATAGCAGCGCGGCAAAGAATAACTTAAAGTAATAATGTCTCATTTTGATTAGCCTCGTTTGCCGCGCAGTTCCCCTGAGTATGGCAATTATGTAAAAAAGAAGGCGTAGGAACTGTACTTGTTACCCGTTCCACATTCCGAGGCCTTCGCATTGCCCATCACCGTCGAAACGAGCAACGCAGAGCCTACGCCGATATGTACAAACGCACGTGTGGCATTGCGCCAACGTGGATTAATATACACATCACAAGGCATCTACCGTTGCTTTGTCTTTGACTGTGATTCAGAAGTTGCGAAGTTCCGGAATGTCAAGAACAAAGCGTCAAGTAAACGCTTCTTAATATCTCCTTAAACCCAACCGCCCCGTTAGGCTCTGCGGGTTAAAGTTGTGCAAATGTAATTAAAATTCAATACGATGACAAATTGGTAATGCATTAATTGGGGTAATAATATATATGTTGACCCAAAACTTCTAAATTCCGACCTATGTTCATCTTGAGCGTTGCTTTTATTTGTGTAACTTATACACAACAGGAGGCTGACTAAAAAGGCTCTTTTGTTGTTACGCTTGACCGAAAAATACTCATTTACGCTTAGTAAACTGCGTTTTTTCGGGCTTCGCACGCCTAAAAATAGCTCTCTTTATCCAACCTCCCTACAAACGTGGGTGACCCATTTCACTTTTGGGTCACCCACATTGCATAATATTTAGTTCCAATTCTTACTTGAACTCGTCCCAACTCTTTACGGGCAACTCCTTCACATCGATATTGCAGAATGCATTGATGAATGCACCTGCAAGGCGTGCGTTGGTTATGAGCGGGATGTTGTGGTCAATGGCTGCACGGCGTATACGGTAGCCATTGGTGAGTTCGCGCTTGGTGTGGTTCTTCGGGATATTGATGATGAGGTCGAAACGGTGGTCGGCAATCATCTGCATCACGTTATTCTCGGCATTGGGGTCTTCATCGGGCCACATTACCGGCGTTGCCTTGATGCCATGCTCGTTGAGGAATTTGGCTGTACCCATTGTAGCATAGATATTGTAACCCTTCTGCTGAAGAATCGCAGATGGTTCAAGCAAATCAACCTTAGACTTTGCAGCACCTGAAGAGAGCATTACATTCTTCTCGGGAACGCAGTAGCCTACTGCAATCATTGCATTGAGAAGCGCTTCGTCAAAATCGTCGCCGATGCAGCCAACTTCACCTGTCGATGACATGTCAACGCCAAGCACAGGGTCGGCCTGATGCAAGCGGCTGAATGAGAATTGCGATGCCTTAACGCCAATCCAATCAATGTCGAATGCAGACTTGTCGGGCTGGCTGTAAGGAGCATCAAGCATGATGCGTGTAGCAGTTTCAATGAAGTTGCGCTTCAGCACCTTAGAAACGAACGGGAACGAGCGCGAAGCACGTAGGTTACACTCGATAACCTTAACCTCGTTGTTCTTTGCAAGGAACTGGATGTTGAAAGGACCTGAGATGTTGAGTTCATTTGCTATGCGGCGGCTTATCTTCTTTATGCGGCGTGCAGTCTCAAAGTAGATTTTCTGTGCAGGGAACACCAGTGTTGCGTCACCTGAGTGTACACCGGCAAACTCTACGTGTTCGGAGATTGCATACTCCACTACCTCGCCGTTCTGTGCAACAGCATCAAACTCAATCTCCTTGGTCTCCATCATGAACTGTGAAACCACAACGGGGAACTCTTTCGATACCTCGGCTGCCATCTTCAAGAACTCCTGCAGTTCTTCCTCGTTGTAGCAGACATTCATTGCTGCGCCTGAAAGCACATACGAAGGACGCACAAGAACAGGATAGCCGACTTTGTCTACAAATTCCTTCATATCCTCAAGGCTTGTGAGTTCCTTCCACGCAGGCTGGTCAATGCCAAGCTGGTCAAGCATTGCCGAGAACTTGTGTCGGTTCTCAGCACGGTCAATGCAGAGAGGAGATGTACCAAGGATGGGCACTGCCTGACGGTGAAGTTTCATGGCAAGGTTATTTGGTATCTGTCCGCCCACAGAGACAATCACGCCACCCGGCTGCTCAAGGTCAATAACATCGAGTACTCGCTCAAGCGAGAGTTCATCGAAGTATAGACGGTCGCACATGTCATAGTCGGTAGAAACAGTCTCCGGGTTGTAGTTTATCATTATTGACTTGTAACCAAGTTTGCGTGCTGTCTGCACTGCATTGACAGAACACCAGTCAAATTCTACTGATGAACCTATGCGGTAGGCACCTGAACCGAGCACAACTACAGACTTGTCGTTCTTGTAGTAGTTCACATCGTACCCCTTGGTGCCGTATGTCATGTAGAGGTAATTTGTGAGTTCGGGATGCTCCGAAGCAACTGTATTTATGCGCTTTACAGCAGGAAGGATACCAAGTTCCTTACGGCGTGCACGCACGGCAAGGTTACCGGTCTCCATGTTCTTCTGCTCCTTGAGCACGAAACGTGAAATTTGGAAGTCTGAGAAGCCGAGTTCCTTTGCACGGCGCAGAACATCTGCCGGGAGTTCTTCAAGAGTGTTGTAACCCTCGAGCACATGCTTGTAATCGACAATATTCTTCAATTTGCCCAAGAACCATGGGTCAATCTTCGTGAGTTCGCTGATGCGCTCTACTGTGTAACCCTCCTCAAGTGCAGACGCAATTGAGAAGACACGCATGTCGGTGGGGTTAGCAAGTTCCTCGTCAAGATTATCGAAATGTGTATGCTCATTGCCCACAAAACCATGCATGCCCTGACCTATCATGCGAAGACCCTTTTGGATAACTTCCTCGAATGAACGTCCGATTGACATTATTTCGCCCACAGACTTCATGCTTGAACCAATCTGGCGTGACACGCCGGCAAACTTTGTCAAGTCCCAACGCGGAATCTTGCAGATGAGGTAATCGAGTTCAGGAGCCTTGTATGCACTGTTTGGAGTACCCATTTCGCCAATCTCATCAAGAGTATAGCCAAGGGCAATCTTTGCAGCCACGAATGCAAGAGGATAACCGGTAGCCTTTGAAGCAAGAGCCGATGAACGGCTCAGACGGGCATTCACCTCAATTACACGATAATCATTTGTCTCAGCATTGAATGCATACTGTATGTTGCACTCACCCACGATACCCAGATGACGGATAGCCTTGACAGAAATCTCCTGCATGAACTTTACCTGCTCGGGAGTGAGCGAACATGTAGGAGCAACAACGATAGACTCGCCGGTGTGGATACCCAGCGGGTCGAAGTTCTCCATGCTTGCTACTGTAAAGCAGTGGTCATTGGCATCACGGATAACCTCAAACTCAATTTCCTTCCACCCCTTCAAAGACTCCTCGACGAGAATCTGGCTTGAGAAAGTGAATGCGCTCTCGGCAAGTTCCTTGAAACTTTCCTCATCGCGGCAGATACCGCTGCCAAGACCGCCAAGGGCGTATGCCGAACGTACCATGACAGGAAAACCGATGCGGTGAGCAGCAGCAAGAGCATCCTCCATGCTCTCTACAGCCTGGCTCACAGGTGTCTTCATTGGAATCTCGTCCAGCTTCTTCACGAAGAGGTCGCGGTCCTCGGTGTACATGATAGCCTCGACTGAAGTACCCAGAACCTTGACACCGTATTTCTCAAGAATACCTTTCTGATAGAGTTCTGTACCGCAGTTCAGTGCTGTCTGTCCGCCGAATGCAAGCAGAATACCATCGGGGCGCTCCTTCTTTATAATCTCCTCGACATTATGTATATCGACAGGAAGGAAATACACCTTGTCGGCAATGCCTTCTGAAGTCTGGATTGTAGCGACATTAGGATTGATAAGCACTGACTGGATACCCTCTTCGCGGAGTGCCTTCAGCGCCTGTGAACCTGAATAGTCGAACTCTCCTGCCTGGCCGATGCGCAAAGCACCGGAACCGAGCAATAATACTTTTTTCAGTTTTTCTTTCATGATTATATGTTTGTTTATACTTTTACTTATAGAGATATTTCTCATAATGATATACAAACGCCTCATTCACCAGACGGTTACCGCCGGGTGTAGGATATATGCCGCTGAAGTACCAGTCGCCAAGATGATTAGGACATGCATCGTGCAAGCCGCTGAGGCTTTGGAAAACAAGTTCAAGGTCAGCATTGAGGTCTACCGGTTTCAACAGGTCGGCTATTTTCCTTGATATCTCATCGGCTGTAAAAGGACGATATATTGCACGCGTGCAATTAACTTGTTCGGCATCGGGTTTCTTCAGTTCCTCAAGACAGGCACGGTAGGTCTCGTCAATGAGCGAACGCTTGCCGCTCTCATAAAGCAGTTCAAGTGCAGCCTTGAAAGCAACAAAGTGGTCGAACTTCTCCATGTCGATACCGTAATAGTCGGGGTAACGTATCTGCGGGCTCGAAGATACGACAACTATTTTCTTGGGCTCAAGGCGGTCAAGAATATTGAGAATACTCTGCTTAAGGGTTGTACCTCGCACAATACTGTCGTCAATGACAACAAGGTTATCGACCTTTGGCTTTATGGAACCGTATGTAATATCGTACACGTGCGCTGCAAGGTCATTGCGCTTGTCACTGGTTGAAATGAATGTACGCATCTTGATATCCTTGTTTGCAACCTTTTCCTGACGGACTTTCTTTGCTACAATAGCCTGAATCTCGTCAGGCGTGAGTTCCTTGCCCGATGTGAGTTCCTTTATTTTCCACTCGTTAAGGAACTCCTCCATTCCCTCGACCATTCCATAGAATGCCATTTCTGCAGTATTGGGAATGAACGAGAACACAGTGTTGTCGAGGTCGTAGTCAACAGCCTTGAGAATCTGCTCCTTGAGGTTTGCACCGAGCATCTTTCTCTCTTTGTATATATCGCCGTCGTTGCCGCGGCTGAAGTATATTCTCTCGAACGAGCATGGAAGGAATGCCTTCTGCTCAATAATCTGTACATAACGCAGTTCACCGCGCTTGTTCATTATAAGTGCCTCTCCCGGTTTCATTTCAATAACCTCGTCCTGCTTCAGGTTCATTACCGTCTGCAAGGCTGCACGTTCGCTGGCAACAAGGAAAATCTCATCGTTGGCATACCAATAGGCTGTACGCACGCCCCAAGGGTCGCGCATGGCGAACATTTCGCCGCTGCCGGTCACACCGCAGAAGACATAACCGCCGTCGAGCATAGGGGTTGAAGTGCGGAGCACATTGGCAATATCCATGCGGTCTTCAATTGTATTGGTAATATCCATTCCCTGAATACCCTCGGCCTCGCACTCCTTGAAGATGCGCTCTACCTCACGATCAAGGCGGTGGCCCATAAGTTCAAGCATTATGTATGTATCGGCATGCACGCGCGGATGCTGACCGTGAGAAACCAGTTCATGGAATACATCGTCAACATTGGTAATGTGAAAATTGCCGCACAGGGCAAGGTTCTTAGCCCTCCAGTTGTTGCGGCGGAGGAAAGGATGCACATACTGCATACCAGTCTTTCCGGTTGCCGAATAACGCAGATGCCCCATGTAAAGTTCACCGGCAAAGCCAAAATGGCGGTATGCATAGTTGGCATTGTTCTTCATTTCCTTTGGATGAGAAGCAATGGATTTGTTTGCATAGTCAAACACCTCTGATATTGCGCCTGAACCCTCGGCTCTTTCACGGAACATATAATCTTCGCCTGGGGAAGCCTTCAGTTTGACACAAGCAATACCCGCACCCTGCTGGCCACGGTTATATTGTTTGTTCATCAACAAGAAAAGCTTGTTCATACCGTATGCCCAGGTACCGTATTTCTCTTGATAATAATTCAACGGTTTACGCAGGCGAATCATCGCCACACCACATTCGTGTAATAGAGGTTCCATAAATTCTTAAATAATTTTCGCTAATATACAAAAAAAGTCGTTTCAAACGAAACGACCGCAATAAATCTATAAAAAATATATAATGTCATATATAAAACAGAGGGGAGCAACATTAATGGCGGGACATTTTTCGGGTTCCGCGCACATAAAGTAACTATAATCCCTTGTTTTCATATCATAATATTTTACAGCACAAAGATAATAAAAAATATACGCGCACGAGACGAAAGGTTGTTTTTTTTTACATCATTTTACATTTCAAGAAAAAAATCACTCTTCAATCTTTGAAAAAGGCTCGGCAATTTGCTACATTAGTGGCGGGAAACAGAACGAAAGAACAAGAGCCAACACATATGTGGGTGACCCAAAAGTGAAATGAGTCACCCACGTTTGTAGGGAGGTTGGATAAAAAGAGCTATTTTTAGGCTTGCGAAGCCCGAAAAAACGCAGTTTACTAAGCGTAAATGAGTATTTTTCGGTCAAGCGTAACAACAAAAGAGCCTTTTTAGTCAGCCTCATGAATTTTCTTCAAACAT
>JAZNDZ010000046.1:0-29628 GCA_045588345.1 Bacteroidaceae bacterium | reverse complement strand
GGCTTATCTTCGAGGTTTACCTCAAAGATAATAAAAAAGCATGATAAATCATCTGCTGTGCAATAAAAATAGAGAGTATCACACACTTTTATGTGTGTGATACTCTCTATTTTTATTGCTGACAGTAATAACCTTGTGGTTAATTACTCGGCAACAGCCTCTTCTGCGGTATTCTCAGCAACAACGGTGAAAGGAACCTTTACGGCAACCTCTCTGTGGAGCTTCACTGTTGCATCGTAGTTACCTACGGTCTTTACAGCATCTACCGAGATAATCTTGCGGTCTATTTCGTATCCCAATTTTGCAAGTTCTTCTGCAACTTGAGCTGCGCCCACCGAACCAAAGATTGTACCGGTCTCGCTCACCTTTGCTGAGATTGTAAGTGAAACTGCTTCGAGTTTCTTTGCCAAATCTTCGGCCTCGGCCTTAATCTTAGCGAGTTTGTGAGCACGCTGACGAAGATTCTCAGCAAGCACTTTCTTTGCCGAAGGAGTGGCAATAACAGCCTTGCCTGTGGGAATCAAATAGTTACGACCGTAGCCGTCCTTTACTTTTACAATATCGTCTTTGTAACCAAGATTGATTACGTCTTCTTTAAGTATTAATTCCATAGTTGTCCCTCCTTTTTATTATTTCATCATGTCAGTAACAAAAGGCAGCAGAGCAAGGTGGCGTGCACGCTTAACAGCCTGTGCAATGCGGCGCTGGAATTTCAATGAAGTACCGGTGATACGACGGGGGAGCAATTTACCCTGCTCGTTCAAGAACTTCTTGAGGAATTCGGGATCCTTGTAATCAATATACTTGATACCGTTCTTCTTGAAACGGCAATACTTCTTCTTCTTGACATCAACCGAGGGAGGTGTCAAATATCTGATTTCTGAAGGTGTCTGTGCCATAATTTAATCCTCCTTATTTGCTTTTAAACTTCTTCTTTTTGCGGCATATTCTGCTGCATACTTGTCTAATTTAACAACCAGAGAGCGAATAATGCGCTCGTCGCGACGATACTGTACTTCAAGTTTAGCAATCACCTTGGGATCTGCCTTAAACTCGAGCATCACATAAAATCCGGTTGTCTTCTTTTCAATGGGGTAAGCAAGTTTCTTAAGACCCCAATTCTCCTCATTGACAATCTCAGCACCTTCAGCTGTAAGAATGCCTTTGAATTTCTCTACCGCTTCCTTCATCTGAGAATCAGACAAAACGGGAGTTAAAATGAAAACGGTTTCGTATTGATTCATTTTTAGTTAATAGATTGGTTAAACATTCGTTTATCTAAACGCGGGTGCAAAGATAATCACATTTTTTTAAATGCCAAAGATTTATGCAACCTTTTTCTCCTTCGCCCGGAACAAAAGGCATCAAAATCGGCTGATTGGAATAAGGGATACGGCAATACCGCACTACAAGGAAAAATCGAACTGAAAAGAAAAGATAAGCAGAATTGAGTTATTTTTATCAAAAAAAATTTCGTTCTATGAATAATTATATGTTTCTTTGCAGTTAGAAAAAAAATAAATAAACAACATATAATTATGGGACAGTACATTCAATACTCAGGATTGGCTCTTATAATCATTGGAGCAATCATTCTTATAACCAGTTATTTCTGCGGTTGGAATAACATCAACGCAGTAAATGTAGGTTCCTTTGCAGGCATGATTGCGGGATTGGTTGCATACATCATCGGCGGCAGAATGAGCCTCGATGAGGACAACTGATTGAGCGCAAGGCCTAGAACAGAATAAAAATGGATGTCTGAATCAGACATCCATTTTTATTTGTATGCGACACACTGCATCATCCTTCAACCTCAGGAGCAATGAGTTTGTAGCCCTTACCGTGAATATTAATGATTTCAATTGAATCATCTGCCTTCAAGTGTTTGCGGAGTTTTGTAATATACACATCCATACTGCGGGCATTGAAATAGTTATCATCGGTCCACACAGTCTTCAGGGCAAAATCACGTTGCAGAATCTCGTTGGCATGCGCACACAGCAGGCTCAGCAGTTCAGACTCCTTGGTTGTGAGCTTTGTCTGCTGGTCGCCGATAGAAAGAATCTGCTTTTTTGTATCAAACTGGAAGCGTCCAATCTTGTAAAGGGCATTCTCCTTGCTCTTCTTGCCACGTACACGGCGAAGCACAGTCTCAATTCGGGCTACGAGCACCTCCATGCTGAAAGACTTTGTAATATAATCATCGGCACCAATCTTAAAACCTTCAAGAATATCCTCGTTCAGCGTCTTCGCCGTTAGGAATATGATTGGAATATCGGCATTGACGGCACGTATTTCCTGCGCCAATGTAAAACCGTCCTTTATAGGCATCATCACATCAAACACACAAATATCGAATTTACCCTTCAAAAAGGCTTTGTAACCGGCATCTCCATCGGGACACAATTCCGCATAATAACCCTTGGCCTGCAGATATTCGCGAAGAAGCATACCCAGATTCTCATCATCCTCACATAATAGAATTCTTGTCTTTTCTTCCATAATACTTTATTTTAAAGGTAATACAATTGTAAATATCGTTCCGGAACCCAGTTCACTTTCAGCACGTATTGTGCCGTGATGCGCCTGCACAATCTGCTTCACATAGGCAAGGCCGAGACCAAAGCCCTTGACATTATGCACATTACCGGTGTTCACTCTGTAGAATTTGTCAAATATCTTTTTAAGATGTTCTTTCTTTATACCTATTCCGTTATCCTTGATAGAAAGCATAAACTTGCCGCCGGCATTCCACGTACGCACTTCAAGAGAAATGGGCACATCGTAGCGCTTGTACTTTACCGCATTGTCCATCAGGTTGAAAATGACATTAGTAAAGTGCATCTCGTCTACATAAACATACGGGTCCGATGCATCAAGCACAGAATCAATGCGCCCGCCGTTCTGCTCAACTTTGACCGCAAACGTATTTACGATGTTAGATACCAATTCATTTGCATCAAGTTCCTTCATCTTCAACGATGCATTATTCTTGTCATCGAACATAGACATCTGCAATACCTTGTCTACCTGAAAACGCAAACGCTTTGACTCGCTTGAGATGACCCCCGAGAGACGACCGAACATTTCTGGGGATTTTGCAATGGACTGGTCCTGCAACATCTGTGCCGCAAGCGATATCGTAGATATCGGAGTCTTGAACTCATGCGTCATGTTATTTATGAAATCATTTCTCATTTGGGTTATCTTCTTGTGGCGGACAACCATATACAGTGTAATCACAAAAGTTATTAACATAACCAAAGTGAATAACAGAGAAGGTATCATAAATTTAACCGAACCATAAATATAATTGTTCAGGTACGATGTGGGGAAACTTACCTCAAGGGTCGATATGCGATTGAACACATCATTTGTAAACAACGCCTCGCGATACACCCTGCATGTCACGTCGTCAAAACTTCCTTCACTGGCAAAGATTGTATCGCCGGTATTGTTTATGACACGGAACTCGAACGGCAGATTTATTCCACTGTTGGCAAACTCTGTACGCAGATTGTCATAGAGCATTTCGGCACTCACTCTCGATTCCAGCGGTTTTGCACCGGCATCCATAATTATGTCATAGATAATTCTGTCAAAGACATCCCTTTGATGCTTATACTTTGTTCTGATGATATCTTGAGTAAGGTTGTTGACCCCCTGAACCGACATATCCCTCTTATTGGCAATAAAAGCATTTATATCCTTATATGCAGCAGGACGGCCGTCAATCATCATGAACTCGAACAGAGTATAGAAGTCATCGGGTATCTGCATGTGTCCATGCTGCCTTGAGAGCATCTTTTCGTTAAGCATGCGACCGTATTCGAAATCTCTCCTGAATTCATCGGAAAAGTATTGCCGCATCTCTTCCATTTCAAAATTATACGCAACGGCATGAAGGCTTCTCTTTACACCTTCATCAAAATGCTCGACACGCATCTTGACCATAGTCTGAATGTATGACAATTGCATGAAGAGCAACGCCACACAGCAAACGCCCATTATAAGCCCGACAAGCCAAGTTGTAATCTTTTTCATAAAGCAAATATATAGACAACATCCTTAGTTTCTATAACAAAAATTTATTTTTATTGTTTTTTTCTTATTAATTAACAAAAGAAGACCTTATAGTTATTATTTTCTCAAGTTATTTTTAGCATAGAAGACAATTTAAGCAAAAACGCCACTTCATTTAACAAAAAAGAGGATGACCATTAAAGTCATCCTCTTCTTGTTGGATGTGAATAAAAAGCAAAATTCAAGGCTTGTGCAGGCTTCAAAACCGCAGTTTACTTGGCGTAAATGAGGATTTTGAAAACAAACGTAACACAGATATTTACTTTTTAGTCACTCCCTTCAAATATAAAAATAATGTTATTATTCCTCGTCCTTGACAGCAAGTTCCTCAACAAGTTTGTTCTGCACATCGCCAGGAACAAGTTCGTATGTCGAAGGAGACATTATGAACGATGCGCGTCCGCCTGTCAATGAACTGAGAGTAGTAGAATAAGAAGCCATCTCCTTCAAAGGAACCTTTGCCGAGAGTTTCTCATAACCATTCTCGCTCTCCATGCCCATAATCATACCGCGACGGCCCTGAATATCACTCATGACATCACCCATTTTGTCTGACGGAACGAATACCTCTACGTCGTACACCGGCTCAAGAATCTTTGGACCAGCCTCACGGAATGCAGCACTGAATGCATTGCGGCCTGCGAGCATGAATGAAAGTTCGTTAGAATCAACCGGGTGCATCTTTCCGTCATAAACGATAACGCGTACGTCACGTGCATAAGAACCGGTAAGCGGACCACGCTCCATGCGCTCCATTACGCCCTTGAGGATTGCCGGCATAAAGCGGGCATCAATGCTACCACCGACAATACTGTTCACGAACACCAGCTTGCCACCCCAATCAAGTGTAACCTCTTCCGTACCCTTGGCATTGATTTTGAACTCCTGACCGCCAAAACGATACACTTCCTGCAATGGCTTGCCCTCCTCATAAGGCTCTACAATCATATGAACCTCACCGAACTGACCGGCACCACCCGACTGCTTTTTGTGACGGTAATCGGCACGTGCAGCCTTTGTTATAGTCTCGCGATAAGGAATTTTGGGTTCCTCATATTTCACCTGAATCTTCTCCACGTTCTCAAGACGCCATTTAAGAGTACGCAAGTGGAACTCACCCTGACCATAAACGATTGTTTGACGAAGTTCCTTAGACTGTTCGATGCGCCATGTAGGATCTTCTTCGTGCATACGGTTGAGAATCTGCATCATCTTCTCTATTTCAGACTCGTTTGCAGGCTTGATAGCACGTGAATATTTTGATGCAGGATACTTTACAAGAGCAAACCTATTGTTAGAATCCTTTGCATTGAGGGTGTTGCCAATCTTTATATCCTTCAATTTCACAGTACAACCGAGGTCACCGGCCTTCAGTTCGTCAACAGCCACGCGGTTGGCACCAGCGCTGCAGAACAACTGGGCGATGCGCTCCTTTGAACCACGGTCAACATTCACAAGGTCGTCACCGGCCTTGAGTGTACCGCTCATTACCTTGAAGTAGTTAACCTCACCGATATGCGGTTCAACAGATGTCTTGTAGAAGAAGATAGAAGTCGGAGCCGTGCTATCATAAGGAACAGTCTCGCCTTCTGCATTTACCGGCTGAGGCATGTCGGTAATCTCAGGAGCAACATTTGCAAGGAACTCAAGCAAACGGCTGACTGCAACATCGGTAGATGCCGAGCAACAAAGGACAGGATAAACACTGTCAGTAGAGAGACCAAGACGTGCACCCATTCGGATTTCATCAGTTGTCAACTCCTCAGACTCGAAGAACTTGTCCATAAGACCCTCTTCATTCTCAGCTGCTTTTTCTACAAGTTCCATGTGAAGAGCCTTTGCCTTCTCAAGTTCACCGGCCGGAATATCCTCAACAATTGGGGCTTTGCCCTCGCCTGTAAATGTGAGTTTCTTCATGAGAAGAACGTCAATGATAGTGCTGAAACCGGGACCGGCATTCAAAGGATACTGTACAGGAACCACCTTTGAACCATAGATAGACTGCAACTGCTCAATGATTGTATCATAGTCACACTTCTCATTGTCGACCTGATTTACAACGAACATCATAGGCTTCTTCATTTTCTTGATGTAGCGGTAGCAGTTCTGTGTACCTACCTCAACACCATACTGACCATTGATTACCATCATTGCCAAATCGGCAACAGTCATGGCACTCACCATACTGCCGGCAAAGTCATCGGCACCCGGACAATCTATAAGGTTCAGTTTCTTGCCGGCTTGCTCAACCTGGAATACAGTTGAAAACACCGAGTAGCCATACTCCTGCTCAACAGGGAAGTAGTCACTAACGGTGTTCTTAGCCTCAATTGTACCTCTACGTTTGATAATTCCACCCTCAAAGAGCATAGCCTCAGTGAGAGTGGTTTTTCCAGAGCCGGAACATCCTACGATTGCAATGTTCTTAATTTCGTTAGTCTGATAAGTTTTCATACTATTTTTGTTTTAATTCAAAGGCTTAAGACCTCAGCAGCGTACATTCTTCTTTCACGAGTGCACTTTACCGCCAATACCCGCACCTTTGTTTAGGTTAGTTAGTTATTTTTTCAAATGAGTTGGCAATGTAGGAATTTTTCCGAACAAAAACAAACAGAAAGCCAAGGTTTTTTAATATGAAATAAAAAAAAGTTATCTTCGCAATGCAAAACCTTAAAGACGGATGGCCGGAATATACATACACATACCATTCTGCAAGCAGAGGTGCAATTACTGTGCTTTCTACTCATCTACCTTATATAATATAAAGGAAGAGTATACCAATGCCGTGTGTCAGGAGTTGCGCATGCGCAAGGAATATACAGGGAACGACACCATAGCAACCATTTACTTTGGCGGCGGAACCCCATCGACACTCAGTGCAGAACAATTACATAAAATCTGTGACACAATCTACAGCACATACAATATAGCAGAAACGCCCGAGGTGACGATAGAGTGCAACCCCGACGACCTGACCCCACAGTTCCTTGAGCAACTGCGCCGGTTACCATTCAACCGGATAAGCATGGGAGTTCAGAGTTTCAATGACACGCAACTGAAACGCCTGGGCCGCCGCCACACAGCCGAAGGAGCCCGCCAGGCCGTTGCCAACGCCCGTGCTGCAGGCTACAGCAACATAAGCATAGACTTTATGTTCGCGCTTCCCGGCTCCACAGCCGAAGATTGGCAGCATGACCTTGAAAGCGCAATAAAACTGAAACCCGAACATCTTTCGGCCTACAACCTTATGTACGAAGAGGGGACCCCGCTCTATCGCGCCCTGCAACGTGGCGACTTTGAGGAACTGAGCGAGGATGAGAATGTAACACAGTTCCGCATGCTTATCACAGCAATGAAAAATGCAGGTTACCGCCACTACGAGATTTCAAACTTTGCACTGCCCGGCCGTGAGAGCCGCCACAATAGCAGTTACTGGAACGACACACCCTACATTGGCTGCGGAGCGGCCGCACACTCGTATAACGGAACCTCACGCGAATGGAACATTGCCGACATCAAAGCATACATTGAAGGCATAAACAGTGGCAAACGCAATTTCGAGATTGAACAACTCACCGAAGAAGAGCACTACAACGACACCATACTCACCCGCCTGCGCACAGCCGAAGGCCTGCCACTCAAGTGGATGAAAGAGAAGTTCAGCAAGAAACTGAACACATACATGCTGCGTGCTGCTGAAAAAGAGGTTGCACTGGGCAACCTCAAGGAAGAAGGCGAAAACCTGTCGCTAACCGAAAAGGGCATTTTCATAAGTGATGCAGTGATACGGGAACTGATATATGTATAAGGCATTAAGACTTAAGCATCAGACCTGTCTTTCCTTTCTTGTCATAACAAACATTCTTGAATTTCGTCCTTGCCAACTATGGTCTTCATATACAGTGGTCAATAGCGGATGAAAATATTCAGAAACAACATCGTGATAAAAGTTCTCGCCCGGCACGCTGTAACATTCAGGCAAAAGCCCCTGTTCCAAATAGAAAAAAGTCTTCCTCATTATCTGATATGGAGAGCATACCACCAACAGCCGCCCAAACCTATGATTCTTGAATATTTTGCTACACACGAAGCATTCATCAGCAGAATTATATACGCCATCACTACCTTTATATTTTTCGTTCATATCATCTGCATAAATACAATCCGGACTTACACCTTGCGACACGAGGTACTCCTTGCCTGCCTGAGACAGGCTTACCAAATCCGCTATTCCATCCTCTGAATGTATGCTTCCGGGCACATAAAGATATACATCTATTCCATTTTCAACAAGTCTCTCACGCAATTTAACAGCATAATCCAGCCTACTTGCAAATTCCCTGTTAGGCACTTTGCCATCGTACAACGGATGTTGAGCCGCAACTTCAATCAATACCCGAGAAAAAGAAGTCCTACGCTCTCGCATAAATTTAACAGCACTATCTCTTTTTAGAGACCAATATTGTTCACAATCTTGGTGTTTGCTGTTAAAAGCATTGACCATCGTTTCACCGTCAATCACGCAACACTCATCTTTATCCTTGGATATTTTCATTATACATTCACAATGATCAATCAGCAGCTTTGCAAGGGAAGAACCATAGTATTTACCATTAACAGAGAAGCACGGGCTGTCCGTTGTTCTCATTGGTGGCAAAGTCATAGTTGTCCACCCCCACACTCGGTCATTTTCATCAACGGCCAAAACAATTGTCTGCCTCAATAGAGTTTGAGAACTGTAACATGTGATTTTTCCCAAGACTGTATTTACAGAGCCCTCTTGAGTCGCACGACTATATGCCTCATTCAAATACTGAAAAACTGAATCAAATTCCGTACGGATACGATTTTTATTCTGACTCTCTATTACACTTCCAAAACAATCATATCTACACTCAGCCAATGCCACATCATCACAAAAAGCAGAACCTTTATCCGGAAGTATGACATTTATCTCCGCCCCATTCCTTAAAGCCGCAGGTATTGCATTCTCTTTAATAACCTTCAGCAACCCAGCACCTGTCGTTGAAAGCAAATAAATTCTCTTTGCCATAGAGAACTTCTCAGCAAGAACCTCTTTATCAAAGGCAGCCCCTTTACCAAAACGTTCAATACCTTCGCTACAACAGTAATCTAAAATCTGCTTATATTCTTCTTTAGACATACCAATATATGGTTTCTCACTTTTTGCCATAGCAAGCTCTTGAAGAAAAAACACCAATTCCTCTTTACTTCTATCAGGAAGCGAAAGTGTTCTGACAAGTTTATCAGCATCAATGTCATTTGATTCATTTTCATCACACGCGACAAGACTCACAACTTCTTTATTCTGCAAAGCCAACATTTTTTCTTCAACTGCGTCATTTGCAAATATCGAGATAATTCTTTTTTGCAAATACCGTGCTATGCAAAATTCGTACAAACAATATGCACTACGCAAATAGTTATCTGTAATTACAGCTAAAAAAATATTGCAATTCTTAATATTGTCATTTATTGTTTTGAACAATCTGTTCCCATACGATATTCCAGACTTTGGAACAGAAGAACAAAACACCTTATAATTCATCTCCAAGACTTTATACAGTCTATCTATATTCTTACTCCTCTTATTGTCTGCTGAAGCGTGACTTACAAACACACTATTAGATTTTACAGAAACAGTCATAACTTTATTCTTCATATATCAATTTATCATGAATTACATATATATATTGAATACCGGAAAATATTACATCTCACTATCTAATCACACACAAACAACGAACAGACATATCGTTAGAGATGAACAATTTATATTTAAATCCATATAAACAGAAGTTGTTGAATTAATTACAGAGACTTACTCCCCTTTGATAAACAAAAGGCAACCCTTCCTCTTGTGGGCAAGGGTTGCCCGCATTCTAAATCTTATCTCCTAAATAACTCTTTAACGCCTCAACATATTCCTCAAAAGCAGAAACGCCTTCCGGTGTTATCGAACACGTGGTACGGGGCATTTTTCCCTTAAATCCCTTTTCTATCTCAATGTAACCTGCTTTCTGTAATTTATCCAACTGCACGCTCAAGTTGCCGGCTGTAGCCTTTGTCTGCTCCTTGATGTAAACAAAATCAGCATTCTCCACGCTTATCAGCAAGGACACGACTGCAAGGCGCAGTTCGGAGTGCAGCAGAGGGTTCAGTTCTTTAAACATTTCTTCTTATAATTGAGTATGTGCCCCGAAACAACAAGCAACAGAAACATTATCACCGCAAAGATAATACATTCTATAAAATAGCGTTCCTTTCCAGCAAACTGTTCAAGAGTAAAGAAGCGCAAAAGCACAAATCTCACAATAGGGAACAACAGCGAGGAAAATATTGCAGCATAACCGATACGTTTCACAACCTTATCCTTTACGACCGCAGCAGTAGTAGCAGTGCCAACCCCTATGAGTATTATCACATTCGGGAACACTCCTAAAGCAAAGCCGCCTAAGAAAGGCAACAGAAAAGCAGCTGCACCTATCGCACACCACAAGGCATTTATACAGCGGTCAATGTAATTGGTTACCATTTTCTCCTGCTTATTTAGCAGGAACATCAGTAACCACCCCACTACAGGAATTGCGAACCACCCCCACAAATAAGGATAGAAATCCTCAACACATGCAACAATTATTGCCTGACAGATTGAGACAGCAACTGTTGTATACCCCCATATGAGGAAAGGCGTTCCAAGATTCTTTGTCATTCGCGCACGCGAATCATTAATCATCGAGGTTATTAGTTCAAGACACTCAACCTCATTCATTCTTTTTTCTTCCATAATAAGTTCTTTTAAAATTTGAAACATGGATATCCACCACAAATATAAAGTAGTTTATTTTATAAACCAAATATAAAGAATATATTTTTAGGATAAGTATAGAAGAAAATTGAGAAAACGCAAATTAAGAAATCGGAGTGCCCATCAAGAAGCACTCCGATTTCTTAAAGATATGTGAATTACATCAAACTGTTTGCAAGTGCGAGAATTTCCTCACCTATTGCATCGGCAGCCTCCTGTGTGGGGCCCTCTGAATAGATGCGGATGATTGGCTCAGTGTTGCTCTTGCGCAGGTGTACCCAAGTTTCGGGGAAATCAAGTTTTACACCGTCAACAGTATTTATTTCAGCCTTGCCTGCGTATGTTGCCTTTATCTTCTCAAGAATCGCATCTACATCGCAACCAGGTTTAAGGTCAATACGGTTCTTGCCCATAAAGTAAGCGGGATATGTAGCACGGAGTTCGCTTACAGTCTTCTTCTCATGAGCAAGGTGGCTCAGGAACAAACAGATACCTACCAATGCGTCACGGCCTGCATGGCAAGCAGGATAGATGACACCACCGTTACCCTCACCGCCAATGACAGCGTTTGTCTCACGCATCTTTGTAACAACGTTTACTTCACCTACTGCCGAAGCCGTATATGTGCAACCGTGAGCGTTAGTTACATCACGTAATGCGCGTGTCGAACTGAGGTTTGAAACAGTGTTGCCGGGAGTGTGCTTCAATACATAGTCGGCAACTGTTACGAGTGTATACTCCTCACCGTACATTTCGCCGTTCTCGCAGATGATTGCCAAACGGTCTACATCGGGGTCTACCACAAAAGCGACATCGTTTCCGCCCTTTGCCATAAGACCCATGATATCGCCAAGGTTCTTTGCAAGAGGTTCCGGATTGTGCTGGAAGTCGCCTGTTGGTTCGCAATAAAGTTTATCTACCTTTGTAATGCCCAACCTATCGAAAAGTTTGGGAAGTATAACGCCGCCAACTGAGTTCACGCAGTCAATTGCAACTTTGAAACCGGCAGCCTTGATGGCCTCAACATCTACAAGAGGCAATGCAAGCACAGCCTCAATATGCTTGTCGTCGTATGTCTCATCAAGACGGTACTTGCCGAGAGTCTCAACATCGGCATAATCAAATTCCTCTGCAGCTGCTATACGGAGAACTTCCTGACCTTCTGCCGCATTCAGGAACTCACCTTTCTCGTTGAGAAGTTTTAGAGCATTCCACTGGCGCGGGTTATGGCTTGCAGTGAGTATGATACCGCCGCATGCGTCCTCCATTGTAACCGCAAGTTCTGTTGTAGGAGTCGAAGCAAGACCAATGTCCACAACATCAAAGCCCATACCCATGAGAGTACCGCAAACAATCTTGTTTACCATTTCGCCCGACAGACGCGCATCGCGGCCTACGACAATCTTGTTGCTTGTCTTGGTGGTTGTCTTACGTATCAGCGCAGCATAGGCTGATGTTAGTTTCACAACATCAAAGGGGGTAAGACCTTCATCGGCTCTGCCACCGATGGTTCCTCTGATACCTGAAATAGATTTGATTAGTGTCATATAAGTTTTTTATGGTTGATAGTACTTTTATTCTTCGGCTGTATCCCCACCGTTCTCCTCAAAATCGTAGAGATTCTCGGGTTGGAAAGTCAGCCTGTACATGCAAGGATACACATAAGTACTTGCATTTACAGTTCCTTTTGAATGCGGCACAATGAGCACCACCTCGGCAAGGTTACTGCTATAGCGGGTAAAATAGAGGAAATTGAATGGAGTGAGCCACCCGCTGGGAACAGCATTGCCGTACATGGCAGACATCACACCCGACGTAAAAGTAGCCGAATACGTCCCGCTGTTGTTCTGCACACGCATTTCATCAGGCTCGCTCATAAAAACATTTGAAGAGATTGTGTCACCCTCCATAATGTTGTATTCAGTATAACGGACAAGTATATTACGGGTATCGCCGTCATTTATCTTACGGGCATCTGTGGCATCCTTAGGATTGTTGATTATCTGCATATAGACATCATCAATCTCAACAAATTCATTATTCTTTACATCTGTAGTCGAGTCATTATCAACGAATTTGTCAAAAGATATTACTTTGATACCTTTTTCCTTGACAAACCTGTTCACTGCATTGCGCTCCTTCTCCTTCATATCGGAGTATGTGACCGTGTCATCACATGCTGCAAAAAGAATTGCAAGCGCAGGAAGAAGAAGCAGATATTTTAACGTGTTTACTTTCATAATTCTCTTGAACGGATTCAAAATCATTTTAATCTCTCAAAATTACAATTTTCTGCGAAGATACAAAAACAAAAGACAAAAAACAGTCTTTGAGGATAGAAATAATCTTAAAAGAACAAGATGTCTGAAAACTTATTGCCAAACAACCGACAAAACAATTATTCAGTGAGTTCTTTCTTGTATGCCTGCAATGCCTGACGGAAACGCTCCACAGCCTCATCCATCGAACAGCACAATTCACCACCCGAAGCATTCTTGTGCCCGCCTCCATTGAAAAAGCCTGCAGCCACAGCATTGCATGGGAAATCATCGACACTGCGCAATGAAACGTTGATTTTCCCGGGTACTTCCTCGCGAAGGAAGCAGGCGAAGCGCACTCCTTTAATCTGAAGCGGTTGGTTTACAAGACCTTCAGTATCGCCTTTCTGAGCATAGAAACGCATCAGTTCCTTATGGGAAAGAGTTATTAGAGCCGCATTGAACTTGTTGTAAAGTCTAAGTTTCTCGTAAAGCACAAACCCCCAAAGACGCATTCGAGTCAAAGACGAAGTATAGAACACCTTACGATAAATCCAATCCTTGTCAATTCCCTTAGAAAGCAGTTCAGCAATAATCAGATATATATCCTTGCGCGTTGATGCATAGGCAAAGGCACCTGTATCGGTCATCATGCCGGTATAAAGGCACTGCGCTATGGCAAATGAGATTGCATCGCACCCCGACAGACGCTCTATTACCCTGAAGACCAGTTCCGATGTGGAACAAGCCTCGGGATGTGAAACTGTTATAGAGAACTCCTGTGAAGGTTGGGGATGGTGGTCTACCAGCACCTTTGGGACAGCTGAAAGAGCAACGGCATCACCGACATCACCCAAACGTGACAGCAGATTGAAATCGAGGCAGAAGAAAGCATCGGTGGCAGCAAACACTCCATTGGAACGCACTGGGTCAGAATCGTAGAACAGGATATCATCTGCCATTGGCAGCCATGAGAGAAAATCGGGAAATTTATTGGGCAGAACAACAGAACACTCCTTGCCAAGAGAATGCAGATAATGGCAAAGTGCCAATGACGAACCTACGGCATCGCCATCGGGATTCTTGTGCGATAGCACTACAAAGCGTTTTCCATTTTCAATGATACCCCTTATGGCATCAATATTCTCCTGTGAAATTATTCTTTCTATCATGACTGCAATATTTTCTCACGAAGATACAAAAGTGCGGGCAAATAAAACATGGATTCAGCAATTTATTTTCCACTCATTGGAACAAGGCGGAAATTTTCACCAGACGGAAGCAGCATCATTGCCCCCTGTGAAGATATATCGACAAATTCAATGCCCAAGACCGCGCACTCGCGCATGATTCTTTCCCTGCTGCGCTTGTAGAGGGATGCATCAAGCACAAGACAGCCCGCCGGATAGGCCTCTACAAGTTCTTCAATCTTACCAAGAAACCCGCGGCACAGCACAACAACATCGGCCGGTTGCACATATATATTATCGCGCCACTGCTCATTATCGACAAGCCTTACTTTCAGGCCCGCGAACTCGACAAGGCCTTCATCTACAGTGAGCGAGGAATCGGCATACCTCCAGTTCGCCCACTGGGGAGCAGGCAGTTTCTCACGCTTTATGAACGGTGTCGATACATACTCATACTCAGCATCGAGTTGAGGAACAGTAGAGACAAGATAATTGTCACCGCCCCGGGACACAGCATGCAAAAGCGGATTCTTTCTGTTATTATATATAATCATATAATCGCCATTGATTTTCTCATCGGGCAACAATATCAGAACGATAGCAAAACAGAGCATAGCGCACACCGAGAACAGCAGGAGCCATTTCCTGCAGTTAACAATAGCAAAAGAGAGCATGCAAAGCATTAGAGACACAGCACAAGCACCGGCAACACCGATAGGCGGCAGAGACAATGATGCTCCGGGCAACCCTGCAATTACACCAGCACAACCGTTCATTGCACCGACAATGAACTGCAAAAGCATTGCTGCATATTCTTGCATGAACGGCACAAACGAGAGCACCCACACACAGACTGCCACCGACATCAGTACAAAGGCAAGAGGAACTACAACCAGGTTCGTAAGCATGAAATAGAGAGGGAACACCCCAAAATAGTACCACACAAACGGCAAGGTGCCCAACTGCGCCACAAAAGAGAGGATGAAAAGATTAATGACATAGCGGAGTACGATTCCTCGCTCTTGAATCTTGAAAAAACGCTGCAACGGAGGGGCAAGAAGCAAAATAGAGAGTACCGCCGCAAAGGAAAGCTGGAAACTGATATCAAACAGCAAATGCGGAGAAACCACAAGCATCACTATTGCAGCAAATGAAAGCGAACTGATTCCCGAAGCATCCTGTCGCAGACAACGACCCACAGAAATAAGTGTAAACAGAACCGCAGCACGTACCACAGAAGGCGTGAGACCGGCCACGAAAGAAAAAGCCCATATAAACAATACAATAAATGCCTCACGTAAAATCAAGAAGAGTCGCTTTCGGCTCCACAAAGGCAACAGTGCAACCAGCAACATGTAGAATACGCCAAGATGCATACCAGAAAGAGCAAGAATATGGCTTGCTCCTGCCACAGAGTAACTCTCTTTCAAATCCTTAGGAAAGTCACTTTTTTCGCCCACAGTCAAAGCCGAAAGCAAGGCAAGTTCCTCCTCTTCGAACGAGAGGTCACGGTACATCCCAACGATATTGCCGCGCAACTGCAGGGCACGCATCTGCAAAGTAAAATCACCGCTGCCAACATGCGTCCAACCACCCTGCGGCACATAAGAATAGCCTGCAATACCCTTTATGTAGTAAAACCTTTCAGAATCAAATTCAGCAGGATTCCCAGCATTCATGTATGCCGACACAACCCCCTTGAACGATACCACACTGCCTATTTCAAGTTCTTCGGCCTCAACTGAACGCGGAAAATACAAATAGGCAACTCCCTGCTTACGAACATCGTGCAAAGCAGAAGTATCGCACAAGACAACAGACGACAGTGCCTTTACGGCAGAACCCTTTACAACCGGTTCCTCAAGCAACTGCGCACGGTATTCAAGTTTCTCACTACTCCACTGCAAAGACTTGCGCTCTTCTTCATTCTCCTCGACAAACAGACCTGCAGAGAACATCAGCAACGATACACCAAGCCCGAAAAGCCATTTCGGAGAGAAACGGAACATTCCGAAACATATCGCCAAAGCCGAAAGCAATGCCGACAAGTATATGTGCAGCATATCTACACCGCAATACCAGCCGGCAATGATACCCGCCACAAGCGGAAGAGCCAACCTGAAAAGAGGATTCTTCTTGAGAAAAGACGAAACTGCCACAAGCAAGGACTCTTTTGGATTTATATTCCAGAAAAAGAGCAGTTACATCATCAAAGGGCACGCAAAGCCGAAATCACAGCATGCGGGTCAGCATCCTTGAACACGGCATTGCCGGCAACAAGTGCATCAGAACCAGCCTCGGCAAGCAAAGCACCAGTTGTGACATTTACGCCACCGTCAACCTCTATTACCGCCTTGGAGCCAGTAGTGTCAATGAGTTCACGAAGTTCACGTACCTTGTTCACTGTGTGAGGTATGAACTTCTGTCCGCCGAAACCGGGATTCACGCTCATAAGCAACACAAGGTCCAGTTCGCCTATGATATCCTTGAGAAGATTTACCGGAGTGGAAGGGTTAAGCGTTACGCCTGCCATCATTCCGGCATCCTTTATCTGCGTCACTGCACGGTGCAGATGAGTACAGGCCTCGTAATGGATATTCATTATACGGGCATTTATCTCCTTCATGGCCTGCAGATAATTCATTGGGTTCACTACCATGAGGTGCACATCAAGCGGTTTCTCACATAGTTCAGCGACATATTTCAGCACGGGAGGCCCAAACGAGAGGTTCGGCACGAACACACCGTCCATAATATCAATATGCAACCAATCGGCCTCGCTGCCGTTTATCATTTTCAAGTCCTCTTGCAGATTGCCGAAATTTGCCGACAACAATGATGGAGAAACAATCTGTGCCATAATATTATACTTTAAAATTCATTCCTTCAATAGAGAAACCACGCAGCAAGTCGGCGACCGGCATACGTTTTTTGCCGGCCAACTGCACCTCAAGAAGCGATATATAACCATCTGCAACAGCAGCCTTGATATATGTTTTCCCGTCTGTAACCAACGAGCCACACAGCCTGTCATGTGAGCAACACTCTTTTGCAGTCTCATACACTTTTAGTGCAACAACGTTGCCATTTGCACCGGCAAGTTCGCACCATGCAGCCGGATAAGGCGACATGCCACGCACGAAATCGTACACTTGTTCAACATTCTTTGACCAATCAATGCGGCACGTGTCACGGAATATCTTGGGCGCAGGACGGAGTTCACACTCGCTGCCATACATCGCTGTCTGCTCTATGGCCGAAACACTCCCCTTTACTATGGCATCAACCGTGCGCAGGACCGTATCACCACCCTGAAGCATAAGTTTATCGTGCAACGAACCGGCATTGTCATTTTCATCAATGGCAACAACATCGCGATAGATGACATCACCTGTATCAATTTCATGTTTAAGGAAAAATGTGGTTACACCGGTCTCCTTGTCACCGTTTATTATTGCCCAGTTTATTGGAGCCGCGCCACGGTACTGCGGCAACAGCGAAGCATGCAGGTTGAATGTACCCAGTCGCGGCATGTTCCATACGCTTTCGGGCAACATTCGGAATGCAACCACTATCTGCAAATCAGCCTTCCACTCTCGCAATGCCCAAAGGAAATTCTCGTCCTTGAGCGATTCAGGCTGCAGCACCGGAATATTCTCGGAAACAGCGAACTGCTTTACGGGGCTCATGAGCAGTTGGTTACCTCTTTTATTTATCATCTTGTCAGGCATTGTGACCACACCGACAATCTCGTAACCGCACTCTTCGCATGCACGTTGTCTGTCGAGCAGGCGGCGCAAAGGCTCAACCGCAAAATCGGGAGTACCAAGGTATACTATTCTCAATTTTTCCATAATAAATCCTTCATTAATCAGATGTGAATTCCAATAGTGTCTTGCGGTATGCCGTAAACATGGCCGACTTTGAAATAAAACCGATATATTCACCGTTGACATCTTCAACGGGGAGATTCCATGCACCAGTCTCTTCAAATTTACGCATCACAGCCTCCATTGGTTCCTCAACGCTCAACCGTTCGGGCGCAGAGCGCATAAGTGTTGCAACAGAATAGCGATGATACAATTCCTGACGGAACATCACATGCCTGATATCATCAAGATATATGATTCCCACCAGATGATTGGCTGCATCAACGACCGGGAAGATATTTCTCTTTGTCTTTGCCACAACAGCCGTCAACTGCCCCAAATCCATATCAGGACTCACGCGCATGAAGTTCTTTTCTATAACATCAGACACCTTGAGTATCGTGAGCACAGCCTGGTCCTTATGGTGAGTAATGAGTTCGCCACGCTGAGCAAGGCGCACTGCATAGATATTATTCTTGTCAAATATCTTTACAGTGAGGTATGAACACACCGAAACAATCATCAACGGCAAGAACAGCGAATAGCCGCCAGTGAGTTCTGCAATAAGGAACACCCCCGTCAACGGAGCATGGAACACGCCCGACATCAAGGCAGCCATACCGAAAAGGGCAAAGTTCCTATCCGATACCTCAACTCCAAAACCAGACATATTGCAAACAGATGCAAACAGATAACCGGTAACGCAGCCTAAGAAAAGACTGGGAGCGAAGATACCGCCACAACCGCCACCGCCGTTTGTGACTGTAGATGCAATAGCCTTGAATACTATTATAAGGAACATGTAAACAAATATATATTTAGCATGCCCATAGAAAAGGGAATTGTCAAGGATTATATTCTCCGATTCGCCATTTATAAGATGAGTGATTGTCTCATATCCTTCGCCGTACAGCGGCGGGAAAAGGAAGATAAGCACACTCAGTATTCCACCGCCGATAGCAAGCCGCGCATAGGGGCTGCTCAACCGTTTGAACTGCCGTTCAACAGCAATGGTAACGTGTGTAAAATAGAGCGATACAAGACCACATGCCACACCAAGCATCATCACATAAGGTACACGTGCAATGTCAAATGCATTCTCCATGTGGAACTCGAACATGGCATCGGTTCCCATAAGGATGTATGACAACGTTGCTGCTGTCACACTCGATATCAGAAGCGGCAACAGGGACGACATTGTAAGGTCGAGCATCAACACCTCTATTACAAATACAAGCCCAGCAATGGGAGCCTTGAAAATACCGGATACAGCACCGGCTGCTCCGCAACCGATAAGAAGCATCATCACCTTCTTCTCCATCTTGAACAGGCTGCCAAGATTGGAACCTATCGCCGAACCGGTCATGACAATAGGAGACTCTGCACCGACAGAACCACCGAAACCGATTGTAATGCTACTTGCCAACAACGACGACCATGTATTGTGGCGACGTATCTTTCCCATGCGGCACGATATTGCATAGAGAACCTTCGTAACTCCGTGACTGATATCATCACGGACGACTTTGCGTATAAAAAGCCCTGTTATGAAGATGCCGATTACGGGATATACCAGATATAGCCAATTGAAAGTATGAGGGTCAAAGCCTCCCGTCAGCAGTTCCTGTATAAAGTGAATTAGGTGTTTAAGAATATAAGCGGCAAGAGCCGACAGTATTCCCACGACAAAACTCAGCACCAATATGAACTGGCTCTGAGGAACATGCTTTTCGCGCCAATCGATAAAGCGGTCAAGCAGACTCTTATCTTCCTTGTCGTTGCTCATCACTCCCTGATTACAGTAACCGTACCGTTCGATGTCAGTTTTATTATGCTTGATGATTTTGATTTGCCTTTTTCAAGTTGTTTGTAATTCACGACATAATCAACAGCCTCAATGATTTCCTTGCTTATTTCTCCGAAATTCTCAGGAGTCGGTTCACCGCTGATGTTCGCCGATGTAGAGACAACCGGTTTCTGAAAGCGGTAACACAATTCTTTTGAAAAGAGTTCCGAAGTCACACGTATACCCACACTGCCATCCTCGGCAACAAGGGCCGGAACGATATTGCGCGCTCCGTCATAGATTATTGTCAAAGGTTTGGTGGCCAGTTCAATGAGGTCCCATGCTACAGCAGGCACATCACCCACATAGCGTGCCAGACGGTCGGCACTGTCGACCAACAACAGCATAGCCTTGCTGTCGGCACGTTTCTTTATCTCAAAGACACGCTTGACGGCATCGGCGTTAGTGGGGTCACAACCAATGCCCCACACAGTATCTGTCGGATAGAGGATTACCCCACCCCTTCGCATTACCTCGACACATTTCTTGGCCTCATCAGCAATTGTACCCATATTCTTTCTTTATTAGAATTCGCTTGTAAAGTGGAAACGTATTGACTTAAAATCGTTCTGCGCCATCTGCAGCACATAGTTGCTGTCGGCAAGGAATACATCACGGCCTTCAATATCCTTTGCCATATACTGGTACTTGCGTTTCTTGAAGTTCTCCAGTTCTGCAGGGTCATCGCTCTCTATCCAGCAAGCCTTGTAGAGATTTACCGGTTCCCAGCGGCATTTGGCATTGTATTCATTCTCAAGGCGGTACTGTATTACCTCGAACTGAAGTTGCCCCACCGTACCTATGAGTTTGCGTCCGTTATGCTGGTTTACAAAAAGTTGTGCCACACCCTCACCCATAAGTTGGTCTATACCCTTTGCCAACTGCTTGGTTTTCATTGGGTCTGCATTCTCAATATATTTGAACATTTCGGGAGAGAAACTGGGCAATCCCTTGAAGTGAAGCATTTCACCCTCGGTGAGAGTATCTCCAATCTTGAAGTTTCCTGTATCGGGCAAGCCGATGATATCACCGGGATACGCCTCTTCAATTGTACTTTTGCGCTGTGCC
This sequence comes from Bacteroidaceae bacterium, assembly GCA_045588345.1. Taxonomy (GTDB): domain Bacteria; phylum Bacteroidota; class Bacteroidia; order Bacteroidales; family Bacteroidaceae; genus HGM04593. The sequence continues at coordinate 8,482 of JAZNDZ010000046.1, read as the reverse complement.
ATAAACTGCGTGGGCGATGAGAAACGCAAATCCTTGCCTAATCTTATGTGACGATAAGGAGTGTTGCGGACAAATTTACCCGAACATATCTTGCAGAATGCCACACAGGAACGGTGATTAGGGTCTATATTGGCTGTAATCTTGAATATGAAACCCGTAAACTTGGAATCCTCGGGGTTTACCACACGCTCCACGGCCTGAACCGGACGCGGGCTTGGCGCAATCTTCACAAAGCAATCGAGCAGTTCCTGAACGCCGAAGTTATTGAGTGCTGAACCGAAAAACACCGGTGCCACCTTGGCATCAAGGTAGTCCTGAACATTGAATACAGGATAAACGCCATCGACAAGTTCCAGGTCGGACCGCAACTTGAATGCAAGGTCCTCGCCTATATTCCTGTCAAGTTCCTCGCTCTCGATGTCAATTTCCACCTTTTCGGTAACACGTTGCTTGTTAGGCGTAAAAAGGTCAAGTTTCTGCTCATATATGTTATACACGCCTTTGAAACGTGAACCTTGGTCTATTGGCCAACTCAATGGACGGACTGCAATCTGAAGTTCGCTCTCAAGTTCATCAAGCAACTCAAACGGGTCGCGGCCCTCACGGTCCATCTTGTTCACATATACAATTACAGGAGTATTACGCATGCGGCACACAGCCATTAGTTTACGCGTCTGGGTCTCGACACCCTTGGCACTGTCCACAACTATAATTACACTGTCCACAGCCGTCAGTGTGCGGAACGTATCCTCTGCAAAATCCTGGTGACCCGGAGTATCAAGGATATTTATCTTGTATCCTTCATAGTCAAATTCCATTACCGATGTTGTAACGGAGATACCGCGCTGTTTCTCAATTTCCATCCAGTCGGATGTTGCGGTCTTCTTTATTTTGTTTGATTTCACCGCACCTGCAACCTGAATCTGACCGCCGAAAAGCAACAGTTTCTCGGTCAGCGTAGTCTTGCCGGCATCGGGGTGCGATATAATCGCAAATGTTCTTCTTCTTCCAATTTCTTCCTGTACACTCATTGCCGTATAGCAGTTTATCGTTATTCTTTTTTCAAATCAATTCATCATCAAGGTCAAGCCGGCCCTCTTCATCTTCTTTGAAATAGAGCGAAAGCATTGATATAAAGCGGCTAATCTCTGCCGTAGCCTTCAAGGTCGCATCATTAATCTCTCTTTTCTGCAGTTTCATGAGCCATACCATGTACAATGCATCGAAACAATTCTCAAGTTCTCCCTTTTCGCGTCCGTCACTCTTTGCACGAAACTCCACAATAAATGGCAGTGCCTTGTAGTATGCCGCTGAATAGAACGGCACCTTCGGCGACTTGAGCAGACGCAGATGAAGGTCGGTGAGGTTTATGATAACATTCATGTTAATCTGCAGATGCCCACTCTCCTTGACATCTTCGAGACGCATCATCTCTATGAGATTGGAATACCACTCCAAGGCCTCCGTTTCGGTTTCGGGCGCGAGATTGTACGGTTCTACCAATTGTTTCCTGATTTTCTCCAAAGAGAGTCCGTTGGCACGGATAATATCCTCAACCTGCCACATATACAGCAGATACTCTGCTATATTCTTTTTCCTGAGTTCACGTGATACAAACAAAGCAACAGAATTTAATGTAACGACCACACGCCGGTTACGATAAGCACTGCACCCACAAATGAGCAGACCATTACCGTCACACCGATAACGCGATTTATAATCATGACACCTCTTAGGTCAAAACGCGCACGCAACTTATCGACAACATAAGTGATGAAAAACCACCATAGTATTGCGCCGCCGAATATCGAGAGATAACCTATACACTGGAGATAGAACGGCATATCGGGCAACATGAAGTTGAACGGAGTGAACAATCCCATGAAGAGCAATACAATCATCGGATTCGACAAGGTTATAAAGAAACCTGTTATACCATTCTGCACAAGACTGCTCTTGTTGCGGCTCACATTACGGGTGTTCTTCATCGGGTTTGTACGGAACGTATGCACTCCAAACACGAACATTATGGTCGCTCCAAGTATCTGCATCCAATAGAGAGTAGATTCATTGCTTATAAAATCATAAAGAATGGACAAGCCATAGCCTGTAAGCAATGCATACAGCAAATCACTGAATGCCGCACCGGCACCCGTTACCAGACCATAGGCACGACCTTTATTCAATGTCCGCTGAACACATAGAACACCGACAGGCCCCATAGGAGCCGATGCCACAACACCGATTAGAACACCCTTGAGGATGACATCTATCGGTGCCATTTGAGAGATTAGATTCCGGAAAACTTCTTCCATATTGCAAAGTTGCCATTTTTTTATGAAAAAAACAGCAATTCCATGGAGTTTTTTTTTGCTTTTGGAAGAAAATAATATTGAATTAGGCAACCAATTGAAAAATAGCGCTCAATAATCATCCTTTTGCGACTGCAATTCACGTCTTTTATTGCCAAGCAGCATAAGCAGCACAATATCGGCAATACCTATAAAAATGGCGCATACCCCTAACATTATTGAGATTGTTGACACTGCCACAAAAGGTTTGAAAAAGAGGACGACAGAAGCAATTGCCACAAGCAAGGGAGCCACATACATCTTCCACGAGACAAAATTGTTGCCACGCAGACGATAGAGGAAGAACACTCTGTAGGCCGACACAAGGAAGAGCGCCACTGCTATCAGTTTCAGAAACAGTTCCTCAAAGACCTCGGGCGAGAACAGCAACCATAACCCGAAAGCCATACTCCCCACATTCACCAATGCCGATACAGTCACAAAAGCAGCCGTAACACCCGGTCGCGAGAAGAAAAGGTTTGCCAGCGAAACAAAAGCCGGAACAAAGAACATTATACCTACAATCCTTATGAGCAAAGGCATTGTGCTCTCGTTCATAAAAACAAGCATAATACCGACATAGACAATAATCAGGTTCCAGACAATATCACTTTTCATAACCATGAATTTTCGACAGATGTACATAAACAACTATCAAACAAAGATATGGAGAAGAATGTTTAATGGAACCGTATACTACGCCTCGGAACACAAGGCAATGAACAGCGTGCCGTCATTTACATACTCTGCAGTATAATCACGCTCATGCTCAGGCGAAAGACCTACAACAGACAGCACTGCCCGCCCTTGCGTTTCCAACTCAAAAGAGTGCACAATTATATTATCCTTATACGTACCACCGATATTGCCGACAAGTTTGAACAACGCCTCGCAGAAACACCAATATGCAAGGACGCGGGATTTGGAACTGCCGTGAAACGCTGATGCAAAATCTTCATTCAGAAAACGACGGGCTGCCGCAGTAGCATCACGTGAGGCAAGTTCCACATCAACCCCGATTGGAACACTTTTCGAATAAGCAAGCAGTGCATAACCATGAGTATGGGATATGCTTATATATCCACCGCAACCGACAAGCAACGGCTTCCCCGCAGCATCGTAAACAATACGAGCACTTTTGCCACACACACGAGCAAGAAGCAGACGCACAGCAAGCCACTCGGCACGACGCTTTCCGTTACCCATTGACGCAGCCTCGGACCGGCAATCGACAGTGGATAGCAATAGCAGTTCTTCGGCAGTCTCCGTAATTTCCCATACAGCCACGACAGCCTTGCCCAACGTAAATTCACGGCAAAAAGGCATTTTTACTCGTTTTTATCGGAAGAATCGGCAACATCGACAGGCAAAGTAGCCTTGATGCGTACAATGCGGTGCTTGTTCTTTTCCACCACCTCGAAAACAACATCGTTGCATACAATCTTCTCGCGCAATTGGGGAAACTCGCCCTTCACCTCAAGCAAAAGACCGGCAAGAGTATCGGCGCCTCCTGCAGCAGCTTCGAACTCGTCGCTCTCAAGCGAAGTTATCTTATAGAAATCGGAGAGCATAGTCCTGCCGTCAAAGAGGTATACATTATCCTCAACCTGCTCATACGATGTTTCAGGTTCATCGAATTCATCATTTATTTCACCCACAATCTCTTCAATGATATCTTCAAGGGTGATAAGACCTGAAACGCCGCCAAACTCGTCAACGACAATGGCCATGTGCACCTTAACCGTTTGGAAATCACATAGAAGGTCATCGATTTTCCTTGTCTCGGGCACAAAGTATGGCTGACGGAGCAATGTTTGCCAACGGAAACCGGCACCTTTATTCAGATGCGGTATAAGGTCTTTTATATAAAGGACACCTCGGATATCATCCTGTGTCTTGCCATATACAGGGATACGGGAATACGCATTCTCGGCAGCACATTTGAGAACCTCGGAATATGGAGCATGAATATCGAGTACAACCATATCGAGACGCGAAGTCATTATATCCTTTACAGCCTCGTCACCGAAGCGTATAATACCCTCGAGCATCTTTTTCTGCTCACCGATTTCACTGTTGTCAGTAAGTTCCAGAGCCTGCTCAAGTTCATCGACCGAAAGCAAATGGTTCTTCTTTGAAACCAGACGCTGGGCAAATGCAGTGGAGTTCACAAGGAAAGCCGCAAAAGGATAGAGCAGTTTGGAGAGATAGTAGAAGATGCTTGACGAAAAACGTGCAAAAAGCAAAGTATTGTTCTTTGAATAGAGTTTAGGCATGACTTCGCCGAAAAGCAGAAGCAAGAAGGTGAGAACCACTGTGAGAAGCAGGAACTCAAGCCATTCGGCACCCTCTCCAAAGTGGAGCATGCTCATAAAGAAGAAATTGAGCAGCATCACAATTCCCACATTGACAAAGTCATTGATTATAAGAATCGTTGCCAAGAGGCGCTCGGGGTTGCCCACCAATTCCAATATATGTTTATCCCTCACCGACTTTGACTCAGACAGTTCATCAAGTTCTGTACGTGTCAAGGAGAAGAAAGCAATTTCAGAACCCGACGCGAAAGCCGAGCACATGAGTAAAAAAACAGCGACCACAAACGCCACAACAGCTTCGGGAGAAGGTGGTGTAACGCTTATGGACAGAGTTGATAGAACCGATTGCGCAAATGCAGCTGAAAATGTATCCAAAATTATAAATTTTAATTAGAAAGGAGCACCCTGAGGGGTTGCATCGGCAACCGGTGCTGTACCGGTTGACCTTGAAGAGAGCATTTCCATTGTCTCGGCAAGGATTTCTGTACGATAACGGCGTATACCGTTCTGGTCCTCGTATGTATTGGTCCTTATCTTGCCCTCGATATATATGCGGTCGCCTTTATGTACGTAGCGCTCGGCAACCTCGGCAAGACCGCCCCAAAGCACAATATTGTGCCACTCGGTCCTTTCGGGCACCTGCGTACCGTTCTGCAAGGTATAGGCACGCTCTGTGGTGGCAAGCACCATGTTGGCAACAGCAACATTGCGGTCAAGATGACGCACATCCGGGTCCTTACCCACATTGCCTATAAGGATAACTTTATTTACAGACATATTTTTACATTTAAATAACTTATAATCATATTTTCCACTGCAAAGTTAAGAAATTTGCAACGCCTAATCAAGCATTTAAAGCAAATATTTCACCAAACAGCCTTTTGTTACGCGAACAGGTCAGTCACAACCTTGCCAAAGCGACAATTGGAGAGGAAGCATCTTGAAAAAATACACAACAAAACGTTTTTTCTTAAAAAAAGCCCAAAAATTTCGGCAATAGGAAAAAAAGCTATATATTTGTAACCCGAAAATAACGCATTGACTTTTAATACAAATAGTATAACTGATATAATTTATTAGAAAGATGACAAAAGCAGAGATTGTAAATGAGATTGCAAAGAAGACAGGTATTGAGAAATCTGTGGTTTTGACAACTGTTGAATCATTCATGGATGTTGTAAAGACATCTTTGTCTAATCAGGAACCGGTTTATTTGCGTGGATTCGGTAGTTTCATCATCAAACACAGAGCAGAGAAGACTGCACGTGATATACATAAGGAAAAGACCATCACCATTCCGGCACACAACATTCCGGCCTTCAAGCCAGCCAAGACATTCGTAAACGATGTAAAAAAATAATAGTGATTAATTAATAAATTTTTAAATTATGCCAAGCGGAAAGAAAAAGAAAAGACATAAAATGTCTACGCACAAGCGTAAGAAAAGACTGAGAAAGAACAGACACAAGAACAAGTAATTCAGTCTGCGCAAACACAAAAAACAAACTTGCAGGAACGGTTCACAGGACCTCAGGTTTGTTTTTTGTTTTAAAGAAAAGGTCAAGGGCCTAACCTTTTGACAAACAAGGCCCACTAAATCAAATAATAGTATTGTGACAAGCGAACTTATTGTAGATGTTCATTCAAACGAAATCTCCATCGCCATTACCGAAGAGAAACAGTTGGTGGAGTTTCAGCGCGAAGAACAGACCGAAACGTTTTCAGTAGGCAACATCTACCATGGGCGTGTAAAGAAAATCATGCCCGGATTGAATGCCTGCTTTGTTGATGTCGGTTCCGAAAAAGAAGCGTTCCTGCACTATTCCGATTTAGGACCACAATTTTACTCTCTTCAAAAATACCTGAAACAGGTAACAAGCGACCGAAAAAAAGAGTTCCCGATAGCAAAGGCATCCATAATGCCCGAGAAGAAGAAAGAAGGGAACATCTCCGAAGCATTGCAGACAGGGCAGGAAATTCTGGTACAGATTACCAAAGAGCCCATCAACACAAAAGGTCCAAGACTGACCTGCGAGTTGTCGTTTGCAGGACGATTTTTGATACTTATCCCGTTTGAGGACAAAGTATCTGTATCATCAAAGATAAAGTCCCCCGAGGAGCGCACCCGCCTGAAGCAGTTGCTTCAGAGCATCAAACCGAAGAATTTCGGCATAATAGTGCGCACTGTAGCAGAAGGCAAAAGAGTTGCCGAACTCGACAGCGAACTACGTACGCTGGTAGGCTACTGGGAAGCACTCGTGGGAAAGGTGCAGAAGAGCACCAAACCACCTACAATGGTTCACGAAGAATCGGACAGAACACTGGCTCTGCTGCGCGACCTCTTCAACCCGTCGTACGAGAGCATACACGTGAACAGCATTGAGGTATACAAGAGAATAAGGGATTACGTCTCAATAATCGCTCCCGAGAGCGTGGACATCATAAAACTGTACAGAGGCGAAAACCCGATATTCGACCACTTCGGAATAACCAGACAGATAAAATCCTCATTCGGCAGGATTGTATCTTTCAAAGGCGGCGCATACCTTGTTATAGAACACACCGAGGCACTTCACGTAGTTGACGTGAACAGCGGAAACAGAGCACGCAACAATGCGAGCAACCAAGAAGAGAATGCCCTGGAGGTAAACCTTGGAGCAGCCGATGAACTTGCACGGCAACTCAGGCTCAGGGACATGGGAGGCATCATTGTCGTGGATTTCATAGACATGGACAAAGCCGAACACCGTCAGGCACTCTACGAAAGGATGACCGAGAACATGGGACGCGACAGGGCAAAACACAACATACTGCCTTTGAGCAAGTTCGGGCTCATGCAGATAACCCGACAGAGGGTACGCCCGGCCACCAATCTGGAAGTTGAAGAAAGTTGCCCCGTATGCCACGGCAAAGGCAAGATACAGCCCTCGGTACTCTTCACCGAGACGCTTGAGAGTAAAATTGAGACACTTGTTAATACCATTGGAGTAAAGAGATTCAAATTGCACGTACACCCCTTTGTTGCAGCATACATCAAAAAGGGAATTGTCTCACTTTACAGAAAATGGCAACTCAAGTACGGATTCGGAGTACGCATCATCGCCGACCAAAAACTGGCATATCTTGAGTATCATTTCTATGACAAAGATAACAACGAGGTCGACATGAAAGAGGAATCGGAAATAAAGTAAACAGACATCTTTAACAAAGACATTACTTAATCAGTCCGTTGCAATATTGCAACGGACTGATTTTTTAACACTATTTAACAAATGGGGGGGGTAATTAGAGAACAATTTGTTATTTTTGCGCAATCTCTGCATATAAAAAGATTGCAAACTGCTTGTATAACAAACAATTATTGACAAATACATCTAATTACTATGAAAAAAATCTACATCAAACAACTGCTGACAGCCATTCTGCTGCTGTGCAGTGTGGTGGTGAATGCCACTGTTTACAGCGGCACATGCGGCACCAATGTAAACTGGTCGCTCGACACCGAAACCGGTGTGTTGGAAATAACCGGCACAGGAGCGATGACGAATTATAAAAACTACCCAGCGTCTTCACAATCTCCTTGGTCTAATTATTCAAAATACATAACCTCTATTAACATAAGTAATGGAATAACAAATATAGGAGATTATGCGTTCGGTAGTTGCACCAGCCTCGCAAGCATATCAATACCAAACAGCGTAACAAGGATAGGAAAACAGGCGTTCAATAGTTGCTGGGGCCTCACATACATTGAAATACCTAACAGCGTAACAACAATAGAAGAAAATACGTTCTCGGCTTGCACCGGCCTCACAA
>JAZNDZ010000045.1:0-15644 GCA_045588345.1 Bacteroidaceae bacterium | reverse complement strand
GATGTCGGGGCATTGGTCTATGCCGTGTCCTACCATCCCGAGCGGCGTGCAGTTGACAACTACAGTATGGCTCTGCATTATGTCTGCCGTAATATCACTATATGCTATCGCACAGTTGCTTGCCGTGCGCGATACCGGTTGTGGTTCTATACCCAATTGCTTCAATGAGTGTATGATGGCTTTCGATGCTCCGCCGGTTCCCAACACAAGCGCTTTGCTGTGTTTCTCTTTTACAAATGGCTCAATAGAGCGTGTAAAACCTATTACATCACTGTTGTAGCCCCATAGACAGGCCTTGCCATCCTTGTCGCGTGTCACCTTTACAACATTCACGGCATTTATAGACTTTGCCTCGTCGCTAATACCGTCAAGGTATTTCATTACCTCTACTTTGTAGGGGATGGTTACATTGAAGCCGCATAGCTCGGGGTGTGCCTCGAGCACTGCCGGCAACTCATCGATGCTCTTAATCTCAAAGGGAATATACTCAGCATCGATGCCTTCGGCGCGGAACTTAGCGTTGAAGAAGGCCGGTGATGCCGATTGTGCAAGCGGATAGCCTATTATACCAAATTTCTTCATTTCTAAAATAAATTGAAGGTGACTTGAGTCACCTTCTTTTGTATGAGGCGTGAATAAAAAGAAAAGTTCAAGGCTTGTGAAGGCTTCAAAACCACACCCGACACTGTAATGCGAGAGCAGAGAATGCTTGTATTCTATGCCGAGCAACGAGGAGGAAAAGCCACTTAGTGGGTTAATTTACCATGCGTAAATGAGGATTTTGAAGCCAAACGTAACGTAGAAATTTGCTTTTTAGTCACCCTCCACATCATTTTTCAGTCACCTTCTTCTATGTCGTTGCAATACTACAGAACAACAACCTTCTTGCCTGCCACCAGGTAAACACCCCTCTCAAGAGGCACAAATGCCGAATCGCAGACATTGGCCGCAGCAACCTTGCGTCCGGTGACATCATATACAGAAACCTCAATATCATTCTCGGCAGAAATCACCACACCGCCGTCCACACACCTCACAGCGACATCATTTCTGTCACTTACTGCAGCAATGCCCACTGTTCCATCGGTATTCTTCATACCTTTTCTCTGATACACACGCACCCAGTCAAAACGTGTCTCGTATGTGTGGTTCACATCAGCATCCTTTGCCCATGAGCCGTTACCCACACTCTGATTAAGAATCAGATGAAAATGCTTGTCGTATGGCCACTGGCCTTGATTGAGTTGCGAAGCATTAGCCGACTTATTGTATCGGCCCACCTCCTTGCCGTCAACATACCAGATGAGTGTTTTCTCATCCCACTCCAAACCGTACGTATGATAACGGTCATAGGTTACGCCGGTATTGAAACTCGACTGCGGATTGTTCTTGTTCCCAAGGTCGTATGTCCAGTTGCTGTGGATTGTATGATATGAACGCCCGTCAGTGTCTATTGCTTCCCAGATATCTATCTCGCCACAATCGGGCCAGCCTGCCGACTGGTCTTCCGGCATCATCCAGAATGCAGGGAAGTGACCTATCCAAGGATTGCTCAGGATGCGAGCCTCGACATATCCGTATGTGAATCCGAAACGCCCGTTGCTTTTTATGCCGCCTGTAATCATAGGAACAGGGTCACTCTCCTGGTCGGGGTTAGGAATTGCACGTGTCACAAGGTCACCGCCTTGCAGATAGACAACCTCCTTGCTGTCACTGAGCCAACGGTTCCATGTAGAGCCGTAGCGCTGGCAGCGCATCCACTTTTCGTCAACAGGCTGGCTGTAATCATCGGCATTAAATTCGTCACTGAACACCAGTTGCCACTCGCTACCCTCTTCGGGCTCGAATGTCGCATAAAGAGCCACATCACCATCAACAAACGAAGCGTCCACATTCTCCTTGTTGTAGGCATTCACAGACAGCACCTCCTCACTCCACTGGCGGTTGCCGTTTACATACTGCGCACCGTCAAGATTGTGTCCATGGCGTGCCACTAACTTGCTGCACTCATATCCCGGAGCACCACGCAAAACGACTGTAAACATCTTATGAACATCTACCGTCAAAGGCAAGGCTGTATTATCCACACCATCTATGCTACCGTTTTCTGTATAAAGTGTAAGTTTCTTGGTATTACCCACAAGGTTAATCAAATAATCAAAAACAAGGCCATTATCAGCAACGATGGTTTCAGAGCCATCGGGATTAATGTTATCGGTATCCAACTTCAGGCGCATGCGATACATGCCATCAGGGATTGCTTCGTCAAACACAAAGGCAGGAAGAGTCACTGACGCACTCTTTTGAGCAGGATTTCCCTTGCTGTCCACACCATTGTGACAAGAGAATGCTACAAGTTCGCTCGACATCGCCGGCAAGCCATTCTCATTCAACAGAGCCACAAACTTTCCGTCGTTGTTGAGGTCAATATACATATACACATTCTTGAGTTCTTTGCCAAGGCCATTTATTACTTCAACATTCAGATTACGAACCCCCACAATCGGGACATTGTATTCATCGGTACTATTACGGTATGCATCTGTGTCATTGTAAGAGCCTACGCACAACTCACCATTCAATATAACTTCGCAACCGTATGCCTCGGGAATCTGCGCATCCTTGTCGAACGAGAGCGCGTATCCCTCGCCGCCGGCACCGTCACCGGCCTGTACAAATCTGGCAGTTATTCTCACATCACCGTCCACCATTTCGGCAGGTATTGTTATCTTGCCATTCTTTACAAAAGCACCCGAAAGCACATCCTCGCGCCACTGTTTCACACCATGTATTACCTTATTGCCGTCAAGATTGTGACCATGCAGCACCGTCACGGCATCGAGTACATAACCATCGGCAGGGCTTACCGCAAGCACAAGAGGCTCGCCGAACACCACCTTTTCCGGCAATACACTTCCATTGGCTGCAAACAGTTCACCATTATTGGCTGTCACCGAAAGGGAACCCTCTGCTGCATGCACATTCAGCACCACATCACATATAGCACCTCCGTTCTTTATTATTCCGTTGCCGTCCTCAGCACGGCCGGCAGGGTCAATGGATGCCCAATCGACCTTGTAACGCATACGGTAGAAACCCGGAGCAAGGTCGGCCGGCAACACAAATGCAGGAGGGTTGAGTACATTGGCATTATTCACCCTCTCACCATTGCTGTTGTAACCCACGCCAGAACCCACATTAGGCTCTGCGTACGAGAAAGCCATAGCATCGCTGCTCTCTGATACCGTTCCGTCACTGTTGAGCACAACATCGAATGCACCGTCCATGCCACGGTCAAGATATACAAAACCATTCATCCAATCGCCTGTAAAGCCGAAAGACGGAGTGAGTGACTCACCGGGCACAGCCTCGAAGCAGCCGTTTGTCACCTTGCTGTACACCTTCAACGGTGCAGGCAACTGCAATGTCTGCTCGCCAAGCGAAACACTGTTTAACCTACGGCTGCCATGAGTATAGCCCTGCTCCTTATCAAAGACAACAGGATAATCCTCTACGGCATCCTTGTCAACAAGAGCCATACGGTCAATATCGCCCATATATGCGCTCTCATTGAAAAGGCGGATGACATTCTCGCCCTTCTCAAGCACAACATCAAACTCGGCATAACCAATACTGCCCCAACCGCCGGAGTTGCCTGTATATACAATGGGTTCACCGCCATTCACGCTCAGTTTCATCGTGCGGTCCTCACCTGTTATAAAGTACACGCGCAGAGTATACTCGCCGCCATTCTTGCTGTACACATTGCGCCACTGCAGATCATTTTCAGCGCGACCGCCTAACCAACCCACAACAACTCCACCGGAGCAGATACTGTTCTCGGCATATATAGCAGTTCCGTAAACCTCGTTGTTCTTGATTTCCTGATACGAAGTGAGCCATGCTGTCTCTGCCTCATATACAGTACGTTCAAGGCGCTCGTCAGCCTCGAGTTTGTAGATGCGTGTACCATGAGCAGGAACATTTACCGACAACGAAGTTTCATAAACGCCCTTGTCATATTTTTCAAACAGGTCACGCACCTTTACCTCACCTGCAAGGTCGAGTTGCGAGAAATCCACGCTCATATTGACTGCAGCATCGGTAGGATTATAGAAAGCCACAACACGCTTTGTACCATACTTTTCCTCTACATCCTTAACAAGGACATAAGTTCCATTCTCACGTTTCACAACGTATGCCTGCAGGCCAAGAGGCTCCTGGTCAACAGCAATAAGTTCCCTGTTACGGATAAGTTCAAGGGCATTGCCCTTTATATCATTGAGGTCACAGCCGATAAGCAACGGTGAACTCATCATGCACCACATGCCGAAGTGGGTCTTATCCTCCTCATAAGTGAGTCCGCGGCCGACCTCAAGCATATCCATATCATTGTAATGCCCGGGCGATGTATATGCCGAAAGGTAAAGGCTCTGATTTATGATGCTCTTTACCGATTCCCAGCCAAGATATATATCCTCAGTAGTGCGCCACGAATCGGCAATCTCGCAAGCCCAAGTACCGGGAAATGCCCAACGGCAGATATTCCATGTAACATCAGTACGCCCGGTCGCTTTTATGGCTTCAGCAATCTCCTTGTAACGTTGCTCAACATCAAGGTCAAGCCCGTCGGCATTGTTTCCCGGGTCTGCACCGCAATAATCGACCTTAATAAAGTCAAAGTTCAATTCATTGAAATAAAGCGCCATATCCTCAGCATCGTGTCCATAGAGACCTACACCGATACCTATTGTATCCTTTGGATTGCCCCAATACGATGCACAAGTATTCGCACCGGCATCGGTATAAATACCCGCTTTGAGTCCTTTTCCATGGATATAGTCTACCAGCGGACGCAGACCGTTAGGAAAACGTGCAGGATGAATGAGCAACTTGCCGTTCTCATCGCGCCCGCCAAAGAAGCCGTCATCAATGTTTATGTGGTTGTAACCGCACTCCTTAAGCCCGAACCAGACCATGGCATCTGCCTGAGCCTTTATTACAGAGTCATTAATTTGGAAACCATAGGTATTCCATGAACTCCAGCCCATAAGAGGCGGATTATCGGCAACCGCACACAAAGGCAGCGCCAACAGCAAAGCGTAGAAAAATCGTTTCATATTATCTATATTTATCCATTATTTATCAGTCACAACACAAAGATAGACAATTATATCAGAAATTATGAATTTTCCTGATTATTTCTTTGCATGGCTGCGTTGTAGCTATTCTTGCACGATTGGAAAAATTTTACTACCTTCGCACTAATGCACTTTTTCAAAAAAACAACTTCAAGAAAAAAAAATGAAATTCAAACTTGTATCGGACTACGCGCCTATGGGCGACCAGCCGGAAGCCATTGCACAACTTGTACAAGGCATAAAGGATGGCACACCGGCACAGACTCTTTTGGGCGTAACCGGGTCGGGAAAGACCTTTACCATGGCAAACGTTATAAAAGAGATAAACCGCCCTACCCTTATCCTGAGTCATAACAAGACCCTCGCGGCACAACTATACAATGAATTCAAAGGTTTTTTCCCCGAAAATGCTGTCGAGTATTATGTCTCGTACTATGACTACTACCAGCCTGAGGCCTATATACCATCAAGTGACACTTACATAGAGAAGGACCTTGCCATAAATGACGAGATTGACAAGTTGAGGCTTGCTGCGACATCGGCACTGCTATCGGGACGAAAGGACGTTGTTGTCATTTCATCCGTTTCGTGCATATACGGAATGGGCAACCCCAGCGACTTCTACAACAATGTGATAGAGGTTCGCGTCGGGCAGAAACTTGACCGCAATGTATTCCTACGCAAATTGGTGAGCAGCCTTTACACCCGCAACGACGTTGATTTGTCACGCGGGAACTTCCGTGTTAAGGGCGATACCGTAGAGGTGAGCCTTGCCTACAGCGACCATGTTCTGCGCATAACATTCTGGGACGATGACATTGACGGCATTGAGGAGATTGACAGCGTTACCGGCGCACGTGTTGCCACATTCGATGATTACAAGATATATCCGGCAAACCTGTTCATGACCACAAAAGAGAGCACAGAACGTGCCATTGCCGAGATTGAGAAGGACCTTGCCAACAGGGAAGAGTACTTCCGCGAAATTGGCAAACCGCTTGAGGCGAAAAGGCTCCATGAACGTGTTACGTACGACATTGAAATGCTGCGTGAACTTGGACACTGCTCAGGCATTGAAAACTACTCGCGTTACTTTGACGGCAGAGAAGCCGGCACACGCCCCTATTGCCTGCTGGACTTTTTCCCAAAGGATTTTCTGCTCATAATAGACGAGAGCCACGTGAGCGTTCCGCAAATACATGCGATGTATGGCGGCGACCGTGCACGCAAGACAAACCTTGTTGAGTTCGGGTTCCGTCTGCCGGCAGCATTCGACAACCGTCCGCTCAAGTTCGAGGAATTCGAGGAACTGACACCGCAGACCATTTATGTGAGTGCCACACCGGCAGACTTTGAACTTGCCAAGAGCGAGGGTATTGTGGCGGAACAAGTAATACGCCCTACCGGACTGCTCGACCCCGTCATTGAAGTGCGCCCGCTCGCCAATCAGGTAGATGACCTCATGGAGGAGATACAGTTGCGCGTGGAGCGCGAGGAGCGTGTACTTGTAACTACCCTCACCAAGCGCATGGCCGAGGAACTAACCGACTACCTCCAAAAGAACGGGGTGCGTTGCAACTACATACACAGCGATGTAGACACGTTGGACCGCATACAGATAATGACCGACCTGCGAGAAGGCCTCTACGATGTGCTCATTGGTGTAAACTTGCTGCGCGAAGGCCTTGACCTGCCCGAAGTGTCGCTTGTGGCAATACTCGATGCCGACAAAGAGGGATTCCTGCGCAGCCACCGCTCACTAACACAGACAGCCGGCCGTGCTGCCCGCAACGTGAACGGAACAGTAATATTCTACGCCGACAATATTACCGAAAGCATGCAACGCACCATTGACGAAACAGCACGCCGCCGCGAGAAACAGATGCGTTACAATACAGAACACGGCATCACCCCAACCCAAATAAAGAAAGAGATAAGCAATGCACTCGCCACAGACAAGAAGGAGAAAGACGGCAAGGTGATGAAAATGTACAGCGAAGATACCGTTCAGGCACCAATCGCATGCGACCCGATTGTAGAGTACATGAGTACTGAACAACTGAGAAAAAGCATTGAACGCACACGCAAACTTATGGAACAGGCTGCCGAGAAACTGGAATTCATTGAAGCCGCACAATACCGCGACGAGATGTTCCGCCTGCAAGAGCACCTCAAGAGAAAAGAAAATGAATGATTTTTGCCGTTTTTTTTGAAGGGAGCGGTTTTAAAATCCAACCGATTGAACTACATTTGCCGAACAATTATATAAAACGGTAAAACATAAACGCCAAGATACATAACCATGGAAAACGCAACTTTTGAAAACTTCAGTTACACCATAATGAATGTATGGAATTCATACCAAAGCCTGCGGCTTGTAATATTTGTTTTGATTGCTGCATTGCTGCTATACGTTACCGACCTTGTTTGCCGCAAATACATTGTACCGGCGGTTGAAAACATTACCAAGAAGACTAAATCGAAGTGGGATGACATCCTGTTCAACCGCAATGTACTGATAAACCTGTTCCGCATGGTTCCACCGGTTGCTATGCTGGTTATGTTGCCGCACATGTTCAACAGGGATGGTGCAATATTCTTCTGGACCGAGAAAATCGTCAACGTATATTCGATAGCATTGCTGATTATACTTTCATTTTCGGTCTTCAATGCCCTGTATAACCTTTCAAATGAGAATGAACGTTTGAGGAACAGCACAATCAAAGGAGTGTTCCAGATGTTTAAAATCATTTCGATATGTTTAGGAGGAATCATCATAATAAGCATTGTAATTGACAAGAACCCTTCAAACGTGCTTACCGGCCTTGGAGCCATGGCTGCAGTGCTCATGCTGATATTCAAAGACCCCATTATGGGCTTGGTTGCAGGCGTGCAGCTCTCGATAAACGACATGTTGCGCCCGGGTGACTGGATTACACTGCCCAAGCACGATGCCGACGGTATGGTCATTGAGGTTACATTGACAACCGTAAAGGTACAGAACTGGGACAACACAATAACGACTATTCCACCTTATGCCCTCGTCAGCGAATCGTTCCAGAACTGGAGGGGTATGTACGACAGCGGCGGCCGCCGCATAAAGCGTTCGATATATGTTGACATGAACACCATAGGCTTCTGCACGGACGAGCAATTGGAAAAATTTACGAAAAATGGCTGGACCGAGGGTATGGACTGCAAAGAGGGCAAGGTTGTCAACCTTTGCGTATTGCGCAACTATCTTGACATTTATCTACGCAACAACAACCGTGTGAATCAGGGACTGACACTAATGGTGCGCCAACTGCAACCTACAGCACAAGGCTTGCCGCTTGAACTGTACCTGTTCTCAGCCGACACATCATGGGTTGAATATGAACATCTGCAAGCCGACATATTCGAGCACGTTCTTGCAATACTGCCCGAATTCGGTATAAAAGTATTCCAGACACCAGCCGGCACGGACTTCCTAAACGGTTCTACACTGTTTACGAACGAGAGTTAAGAGCATAAACAGCATTTACTTATAAAGCAGGAATATACAGGGAATCTTTGAGAGTTCGGGAACCTTGCCTTTCCACTCCTTCACTGTACGGGTACATACATACTCACCTTCACAAGTGAGGTTTGCTGCAATGCACAGCCTTGTCTGCGGACGGCAGTTTTTGAGTATGTCGTCTATCATCTTACCGTTGCGGTAAGGAGTCTCTATAAAAAGTTGGGTCTGGTTTTCATTGTATATGCGTTGTTCGAGTTGATGCAGTCTCTTTGCACGCTCTTCGGGCTTTATCGGCAAATAACCGTTGAAAGCGAAACTCTGTCCATTGAACCCCGATGCCATTACGGATAGAATAATGCTTGACGGCCCCACAAGCGGCACCACCTTTAACCCTTTACGTTGGGCAATGGCAACGACATCGGCACCAGGGTCGGCAACAGCAGGGCAACCAGCCTCGGAGATTACACCCATTGGCTTGCCTCCCTGCAATGGTTTGAGGAAACCGGCAACAACCTCGGGGGCAGTATGCTTGTTCAGTTCAAAGAACTGTGAACCGTCAATATCGAACTGCGAATCGACACTACGCAGAAAACGGCGTGCAGAGCGCACATCCTCAACTATAAAATGACGGATTCCCATTATTACCTCCTTATTGTACCGGGGCAGGACATTATCCAAAGGGGTATCGCCCAATGTGACAGGCAACAAATACAATGCAGTTTCCATTATTCAATTATTTCAGTTGCGAATATCGTTTTTTCCCTTGCACATAGTAACTCCACAGGAGCGACAATGACATGTGCTCCTTTATGCAGGCATTGACCGTTGAGCCAAGATTTTCCCTACGTGCGGCAGCATACTCGCATTTCATTGCAGCAAAATCTTTTCGAGCCCTGAGAACAGCCTTGGCATGTTCCCAATCACCGGCAACAGCAAACTTTACTGCTGCTACATAATCAAGAACACAACGCACCGGCATTATACGATTGAGTTCCTTTGAGGGCATATTCTTATAGAGCATAATAAGGTTATTGCGGAAATTAAGGTATGTCTTCTTTGGGTTACCGGCGGACAGAGTGGCTCCGCCCACATGATAAACCTTGCTTTGAGGAACACAGACGACACGCTGACCGCGAGCCTTGAAACGCCAGCACAAATCAATCTCTTCCATGTGTGCAAAGAAACGGCCGTCAAGCCCGCCAACAGCACGGTAGGCATCTGTCCTGAGCATCAGTGCAGCACCCGTAGCCCAAAAGACATCGCAAACAGTATCGTACTGCCCCCTATCCTCTTCAACCGTATCAAATATTCTGCCTCGGCAGAAAGGGTAACCATACCGGTCGATAAACCCACCTGCTGCACCGGCATACTCAAAATGCGTCTTGCGTTTATAGTCAAGAATCTTGGGTTGGCACGCAACAATTCCTGCGTCTGCATCAAGAAGCGACACCAACGGTTCCAGCCACCCGGGCGTAACCTCCACATCGGAATTAAGCAGAACGGAGTAATCGGCACTGATATTCTCCAAAGCCCTATTGTAGCCTTCGGCAAAGCCATAATTTTTGTCGAGACAGACAAGTTTCGCAGCCGGGAAAACCTCCTTTACGACTGATACAGAATTGTCTGTCGAGGCATTGTCTGCCACAACAATTTCAGCACCAGGGCTGTTTGCAGCCACTGAAGGCAGAAAGTTCCTGAGCATCTGCTCCCCATTGTAATTCAATATTACTATCGCGACACTGCTCATAACTTAATCGGCAAAACCTGTTATTTCGGCGGCTACAAGAGCCGACTTATCATCATTGAAACCACCCAAGCGAACACAGACAAGGCGGTTCACATAGTCTGCCCTTGGAACAGTCTCAACGCGTATATAATTGCTTGTAAAGCCAGCCATAGGCATACCTGTACGCGGTTTTTCGAAAAGCACTATCGCCTCTTTGCCTATGAAACGCTCATAGAAAGCAAGGCGTTTTTCTTCGCTGAGGGATATAAGCAACTGGCTGCGGCGGTGCTTCTCGGCCGGTGGAACGGCACCCTCTATCTTAAGGGCTTGCGTACCCGGACGCTCCGAATAACTGAACACGTGCAACTGCGAAATATCAAGACCTTTTATAAAGTTATATGCCTTGTCAAAAAGTTCCTCACTCTCGCCACGAGTACCGACAATGACATCCACGCCTATGAAAGCATCGGGCAAGAGTTCGCGCACACGTGTAATCTTCTGCGCAAAGAATGAGGTGTCGTAACGGCGATGCATAAGTTTGAGCACTTCATCGCTACCAGCCTGAAGCGGTATGTGAAAATGCGGCATGAAAGCTCGTGAACGGGCAACATAATCAATTATCTCATCTGTAATCAAGTTCGGTTCAATTGATGAAATACGATAACGCGATATGCCTTCGACCTCATCAAGAGCCTTCACCAACGACACGAAACTTTCACCGGTACTCTTGCCGAAATCTCCTATGTTTACACCTGTTATGACAATCTCCTTGCCGCCTTCGGCTGCCGCCCTTTGCGCTTGCCCGACAAGTTCGCTCACATGAGGATTGCGGCTACGGCCGCGCGCAAAAGGAATAGTACAGTATGTACAGAAATAGTCGCAACCGTCCTGCACTTTGAGAAAATAACGTGTACGGTCACCACGAGAACATGAATGCACGAAATTGCGTACATCCTTTGCAGGCTTTGCATACCACTCGCCACCATTCTCATGCTTGACAAGATTGCCCAAGTGCTCAAGCACATCGCCTTTCCTGTCAATACCGAGAACTACATCTACCCCAAGTTCCTTCGAGAGTTTTTCGGCCGACAATTGGGCATAACAGCCCGTGACCACAACAAATGCACCGGGATTCTGCCTAACCAGCTTATGTATTGCCTGACGGCACTTCTTTTCAGCCTCTTGAGTAACAGCACAACTGTTTATGATGCATATATCGGCTTTCTCACCCCTTTTGGCAGTACGTATTCCAGCCTCCTGAAGTTGCCGTTCAATGGTAGCCGTCTCCGAAAAATTAAGTTTGCAGCCTAACGTATAATATACTGCTTTTTTATCCTTAAATACCGACTTGTCTATCATTTGCATAATGTTCGGGCTCTACAGCCGAACTTGCGCGAAATTAGCACCTTTTTTTGAGATATAGAAAAGAGAAATGAAAAAATGATTGGCATATAACAAAACAGACATGCTGCAATTGCAGCATGTCTGTTTTGTTATACGTAAGTCCAAAGGACGTAAACATCAAAACAACAAAAGAAGAATAGAGCCTAATCTCTTGTCCGAAGACTAAGAGATTTTGAGGCCACTAAACTTCTAACTTGTCAAAATTACTTTGCAGGCTCTGCAGGGATAACCTCTGTTGCTACCTTGCCACCATTCTCCTCAGAAGGAGCTGCTGCAGGAAGAACCTCTGTTGCAGCAGCAGGAACAACCTCTGTAGCAATTGAATCGATGCACTCACTGCACTTCTGTGCGTCAGCAGCAACAGTCTGATTACCGCAAGAAACCATTGCGAAAGCCATAACGGCTACAAACATAATCTTCTTCATAAAAACATTAAATATTTAATATTAATGCCTACTCCCTTTTTAGCGTTTCAGCAAACCTCTTTCATTTAGTTGGCGACAAAGTTACTACATTTTATTTATTATTTGCAAACTTTTTGAAAATTTTATCTGTTTTTTTGAAAAACAAGTACAAATCTGTCAAAATGGGGGAGAAATAAAAGCTCAAACATCCAAGCATCTTTGTTATAAAAGAGATAATGCAACCGGAAAAACAGTTTACCGGAGCATACCCACCGCTCACAAATCAAGCGAGTTATTTAATATTCCTTACCCTATATTTTAATACTCTTTAATTGCAAGAAAACATATTTATGTGTATTTTTGCAACAATAGTGCATAGTGTACAAAACAATGCATATTTATGCAAATGCAAATACAGAATAAATACAAAGGAATATGAAAAGATTTTCAACGATTATGGCAGCAATGGCAATAACCGGCGCGGCACTTACCGGCTGTACCGACAGCAATGCGCCACAACAGGAAGCAGGCGCAATAATAGGAAAGTCAACAATAAAGATTGACGGCGGCTTGATGACACCCGAGGCACTTTGGGCAATGGGACGTATAGGCGAAGTATGCGTATCGCCCGACGCAGGCAGCATCATCTATGGCGTGAGTTATTACAGCGTAGAGCAGAACAAGAGTCACCACACTCTTAATATAATGGATGCCGACGGCGGAAACAAAACCCTGCTTACCACAACCGCAGCCAATGAGAGCAGCGCAGCATGGATAAAGGGCGGCACAAAGATTGCATTCCTTTCTAACGAAAGCGGCAGCAGCCAGGTATGGGAGATGAACCCGGACGGCACAGGCCGCAAGCAACTTACAAACGATGCAAGCGACATCGAAGGTTTCCTCTTTTCACCCGATGAGAGCAAGGTTGTTCTTGTCAAACGCATAAAAATAAAGCCGACAACAGCAGATATTCACCCCGACCTGCCTCAGGCAAAGGGTTTTGTTGTTGACGACCTCATGTACAAACATTGGGACGAGTGGCTCAACGATGCGCCCCACCCCTTTATAGCCGACTTTGACGGCAATACTATCAACGAAGGGAAAGACCTGCTTGAGGGCACAATTTATGACTGTCCAAACCGTCCGTTCGGCGGCGTTGAGCAGTTAGCATGGAGCAACGACAGCAAGAAACTGGCATACTCATGCAACAAGAAGAGCGGACGCGACTACACCGTGAGCACCGACACCGACATTTATCTCTATGACCTTGAGAGCGGCAACACAGAGAACCTGTGCAAACCCGATGCTGCACGTTCCAACTACGGATATGACACTGCACCGCAATTCTCGCCTGACGGCAAGATGATTGCATGGCTTAGCATGGAACACGACGGTTATGAGAGCGACTTGAACCGTCTTTGCGTAATGGACCTCGCAACCGGCGAGCGCAAGTACATTACCGAGAAGCCCAATGGCGAGAAGAAGGCAATCTTCGACAGCAACGTGGACAGTTACTGCTGGGCACCCGACAGCAAGAGCCTCTACTTCACCGGTACATGGCACGGCACCACACAGGTGTACAACATAACAACAGACTGCAAACTGACAAAGATGACCGAGGGCGACCACGATTACAATTCAGTTTCAATGTTGGGCGACAACAGCCTTATAATGACACGCGTATCAATAAGCGCACCGGCAGACATATATACAATGGAAGCAAAGGCCGGAGCCGATGTAAAGCAGATAACCGAGGAAAACAAGCATATTCTTGACCAGATTGCAACAGGCAAGGTCGAGGCACGCTGGTGCAAGACCGCCGACGGCAAGGACCTGCACTCATGGGTCATATACCCACCTCACTTTGACCCAGCGAAGAAGTACCCCACCCTGCTCTTCTGCGAGGGCGGCCCGCAGTCGCCTGTGAGCCAATTCTGGAGTTACCGTTGGAACTTCCAGATTATGGCAGCGAACGGATACATAATCATTGCCCCCAACCGCCGCGGCCTACCGGGTTTCGGACACGCATGGAACTGGGAAATCAGCACCAACTACGGCGGCAACTGCATGAGCGACCTGCTCGCAGCAATCGATGACATTTCAAAGGAACCATACGTTGACACCGACCGCCTTGGCTGTGTGGGTGCAAGTTTCGGAGGATATTCCGCAATGTGGCTTGCCGGACACCACGAAAAGCGTTTCAAGGCATTCATTGCCCACGACGGTTTCTTCAACATGGAACAGCAGTACTACGAGACCGAAGAGAGTTGGTTCCCCAACTGGGATTTGGGCGGCGCGCCATACGAGCAGACCGAAGAGGTCAAACGTTCATACGCAAACTCACCTCACAAGTTCGTCGACAAGTGGGATACCCCAATCCTTCTCATCCACGGTGACCGCGACTACCGCATACTATCGTCACAGTCAATGGCGGCATTCAACGCAGCACGTCTCAAGGGCATACCTGCGCAGTTGCTCCTGTTCCCGGACGAGAATCACTGGGTGCTGAAACCACAGAACGGCATCCTGTGGCAGCGCACATTCTTCGCATGGCTTGACAAATGGCTATAAAAGGCCCTTTTTGACCTTATTAAGCATAAATAACAACAAAATAAACTATGACAACAACACAAAAAATCCAGAAAAGACTGAACGATTCCAAAGCAGCACGCTGGACCGCGCTGACTATCGTATCGTTCCCAATGATGATGGCCTACTTCTTCACCGATGTTATGGGCCCGCTCGAAGCACCTCTTACCACAAAAGGCAAGCTCGTATATTTCGACAACGGCACCTATCTGTCGGCCGACTCGCTTATGAAAGTGAGCGCAACTGCAATAGCATCGGAGGATGAGATTGTTGTGGGCAATGCCTACACCATCAACAATGCAGGTACAGAAGAGACCGTCAAAGTTGACTCTACAATAAACGGCCTTGGTTGGGGAAGCGATGACTACGGAGTATTCTCCGGTGCATACGGCTACATAAACGTGTTCCTGCTCATGCTCTTCTTCGGCGGTATCATCCTCGACAAGATGGGTGTACGCTTCACCGGATTAATGAGTACAGCACTCATGTTCGCCGGTGCAGCCATCAAATGGTATGCAGTAAACAGCACATTCACAGGCGAGATTGTAGGGTTGCCTGCACAGGTTGCTGTCGCATGCCTCGGCTTTGCCATCTACGGAATGGGTTGCGAGATTGCCGGCATCACCGTGACAAAGGTTATTGCAAAGTGGTTCACCGGACATGAACTTGCGCTTGCAATGGGATTGCAGGTAGCACTCGCACGCGTGGGAACAGCATGCGCGCTCTTCTTTGCACTGCCGGTCGCACAGTACTTCGGCATTGTTTCGGCACCGGTAATGATTGGAGCATCGGCATTGTGTATCGGCATGCTTTCATACATTGTATATTGCGTAATGGACAAGAAACTCGATGCATCGGCAACAACTGCCGACAATACAGCA
>JAZNDZ010000044.1:0-20481 GCA_045588345.1 Bacteroidaceae bacterium | reverse complement strand
CCATGCTGTTACATTGCTCATTGGCAACTTGTGGGCAAGGCTCACTGCAATGCAGCCGCTGCCGGTGCCAATGTCAAGGATATTTACCGCTTTGCCGCTGTAGTCTGCTGCTATCCACTCAACAAGTTCGCTTGTCTCGGGGCGCGGAATAAGCGTTGCGGGTGTTACCTTGAACCTGAGCCCGCAGAAGTCGCTGTAACCGAGAATGTACTGTATCGGCTCATGCTTTTTCAGCCGCTCAATAGTGTTGTCAAGCAGTGTTTTTTGTTCGGCAGTGAGGGTAATGTTATCCTTTAGATAGAACGCCATTTGTGACACACCAAGTAACTCGGTGGCAATGATTCGGGTGAGGGCAGTCACTTCACCTGTGGGGTAGTGGTCGCTCAATTCTTCGAGTATTATGTTTGCGATGGTTTTCATTGGGTGGAAAATAAATCTAAGATTTATACAAAGGTAACAGCCTTTAATTATAAAACAAAGAATAGCCCTTTTAAAATACATTTACGTTATATTACTTCTATGTGAAGAAATGATATTCCAATGAGCATTGATTGTAATAGAATGACTCTCTTTGAGATAAATCTATAAAAATATTGCACTCGCTGTGAAATATTCAAGTAAACTTGTTGTTCTTTTGCTCGTTTGCACTATCTTTGCGATGTTGACGAGGAGAAATTCGTTGACAATGAAAGCATCTTGTTTAAGTCCAAGACAGAAATTCGCCAAAATTTTAAACCAAGGGCCAAGCAATCAATGCTCATTCTGTGTGTATATGCCGGTTACGCGTGTTCTGCGCGTCTCCCACGTATATATCACGGCGTGGGAATATTGTTTCTTCACCGTTCATTTGGTTAAGGCGTTTGGCGATGCCTCTGTTTTGTGGACGCAAGGCAACAAAGTCTCACGTCTTTTTTATATTTATAAGGTGGCGAGATTATATGCCCTTGAATTTGGATAATGAATTTAAAACCTATAGTCTTATGAAAAACAATTGTTTAAAACATCTATTTACTGCATTGCTGTTGCTGTACGCAATGATTACAACAGCTCACGACTTTAAAGTGGATGGTATTTATTACAACATCCTGTCCGAGGAAGACAAAACTGTTGGGGTAACCTACAGAGGTGATTATTACAATTCTTATTTTAATGAGTACACCGGCGGTGTGGTAATTCCCGAAAGTGTCATTTACAATAGTACAACTTACAGCGTAACAAGCATTGGAGACTGGGCGTTCCTTGGTTGCACCGGGCTTACAAGTATTACAATCCCCAACAGCGTTACAAGCATTGGAGATTGTGCGTTCAGAGGTTGCAGTGGTCTTACAAGCGTAACAATCCCCAACAGCGTTACAAGCATTGAATATGAGGCGTTCTATAAATGCACCGGGCTTACAAGCGTTACAATCCCTAACAGCGTTACAAGCATTGGAGATTGGGCGTTCAATGGTTGCACCGGACTTAAAGAGGTTCACATAAGCGACCTTGTAGCATGGTGCAATATTGATTTTGGACGTGATCATAGTAATCCTATGTGTTGTGCCCATAATCTCTATTTGAATGGTGAATTGGTAACCGAACTTGTTATTCCCGAAGATGTTACAAAAATAAATGGTTATGCGTTCGATGGTTGCACCGGGCTTACAAGTATTGAAATACCTAACAGCGTAACAAGCATTGGATATTCAGCGTTCGCAGATTGCACCGGGCTTACAAGCGTTACAATCCCTAACAGCGTTACAAGCATTGGAGATTCAGCGTTCAATGGTTGCACTGGGCTTATGAGCATTACAATTGGTAATAGCGTTACAAGCATTGGAAACGGGGCGTTCTATGCTTGCACCGGGCTTACAAGCATTGTAGTATATAAAGAAAACAGCGTTTATGACAGCAGAGATAATTGTAATGCTATAATAGAAACCAAGACAAATACTCTTATTGCAGGATGCAAGAACACTGTTATCCCCAACAGCGTTACAAGCATTGGAAGCAGGGCGTTCTCCGGTTGCTCAAGCCTTACAAGCATTACAATCCCCAACAGCGTAACAAGCATTGGTAATAATGCGTTCTATGATTGCACCAGGCTTATAAACGTTACAATAGGTAACGGTGTTACAAGCATTGGAGATTATGCGTTCTATAATTGCACCAGGCTTATAAACATCACAATCCCTAACAGCGTTACAAGCATTGGAGGTTATGCGTTCTCCGGTTGCTCAAGCCTTACAAGCATTGAAATACCTAACAGCGTAACAAGCATTGGAGAATATGCGTTCTATAAATGCACCGGGCTTACAAGCGTTGTAATCCCTAATAGCGTTACAAGCATTGGCGGTTCTGCATTCAATGGTTGCTCAAGCCTTACAAGCATAACAATGCCCAATAACGTAACAAACATTGAAGATGCAGCGTTCGAGGGTACTGCTTGGTATAATAACCAGTCCGATGGTGTAATTTATATAGGAAGAGTCCTTTATAAATATAAAGGCACAATGCCTGAAAACACATCACTTGTTATTGAAGATGGCATATTAAGTATCTCGGGAAGAGCGTTCATGGGTTGCACAGGGCTTACAAGCATTACAATCCCCAATAGCGTAACAAGCATTGGAAGTTATGCGTTCCGTGGTTGCACAGGCCTTACAAGTATTACAATCCCAAACAGTGTTACAAGCATTGGAGATTATGCGTTCTATAAATGCACCGGGCTGAAAACAGTATATAATAACTCGTCATTAAACTTTTATACAGGGAGTGGGGAATACGGTTATATCGCTTATTATGCAAATTTAATCATCGTAAACGAATATGGATTCAAACAAATTGATGGTGTAAACACATTGGTCGTATATAACGGCAAAGCTATTTCTATAACATTGCCGGCTGATTACAATGGTGAGAGCTACATTATTGGTGCTGAAGCCTTTAAAAATAACTCTTCTCTTACAATCGTAACAATCCCTAACAGCGTAACAAGCATTGGTAATAATGCGTTCTATGATTGCACCAGGCTTATAAACATCACAATCCCTAACAGCGTAACAAGCATTGGAAACGGGGCGTTCTATAAATGCTCAAGCCTTACAAGCATTACAATCCCTAACAGCGTAACAAGCATTGGAGAGAGTGCGTTTTCCGGTTGCTCAAGCCTTACAAGCATTGAAATCCCTAATAGCGTTACAAGCATTGGAGATTTTTCATTCTCCGGTTGCTACAGCCTTACAAGCATAACAATCCCTAACAGCGTTACAAGCATTGGAGGGTATGCTTTCTCCGGTTGCTCAAGCCTTACAAGCATTACAATCCCTAACAGCGTTACAAGCATTGGAAATTATACGTTCGGAGATTGCTCAGGCCTTACAAGCGTGACTATCCCCAACAGCGTTACAAGCATTGGTAATACCGCGTTCTATGCTTGCAGTTCAATGGAAGAACTTTATATAGGCTCTTCAATAGAGAGTATAGGTGATAATGCATTCGCATCTTGTGATAAGATAAAAGAGATCAAAATCGCTTTGGAAAGACCATTTGCGGCAAGCACTGATATTTTTAGTAGTACGGTCTATGACAATGCAGTGCTGTATATTCCTAATGGAACAGAATCGCGTTATGAAAAAAGAGAACCATGGAATCTCTTCTTTGATATTATTGAAATGGATTTCACAGGAATTACCCTTGATAAAAAGAGTGTGGCATTGACCGAGGGTAATACAACAGCGCTTGTAGTAATTATCAACCTGGATGGGGTTACTGACAAAGATATTATATGGAGTACAAGCAATAGTGCTGTTGCAACGGTAGATGGCGGTGAGGTAACAGCGGTCGCCCCCGGTACTGCAACTATCACAGCTACAGTCGGTGCTTATAGCGCAAGTTGCGTTGTAACGGTAACGGATTCTCCAACGCTTAGCATTGTCTATCACATCTATCAACCCTATCACAGGTGGGGTGCAACGTCGTGGGCTGTTGAAAGAGGCGGTGATAAACTGAGGTCAAACGTTGACTTGGGTATTGAGTTAGATTCTAACGACCCTCGTCAGCAGTTTGCGATATTGAGCGATGACGGTGGTAATACATATTTCCTCTATCACGTGACAGAAAGCAAATTTATTTGTAAAGACGGCTCATTGAGCGAAACACCTGTTGATGCAATAAAATTCATGGAAGGTGCTTACAGTGACACATTCTTTGCATACTTTGACGATTCACACTATGTGAATGTGGGTGGAAGTCGTCAGATGACAATTGATAACTGGGACACCCCTGACGGTGGAAACTCTTGTGTATTCTTGCCTGTAGGCGAATTTGATCCAACTGAGGCTCTTGAAGCAATTCACGATTTTACCGGCATTGACGATGTGGCAAGCGAGAGCAAAGATGAAAGAGCAAAGAGCGGAACTGTTTACGATTTGCAAGGCCGCAAATTAAGTGAGATTACCGAACCTGGTATCTACATCATTGACGGCAAAAAGGTTTTGGTCAAGTAATTAGCCCGACAATGCCATCAGTAATTCTTAGGTATTAAAACAATTAAAGCCATTGCTGCTGCAATGGCTTTAATTGTTTATTAGGTGAGCCGTTTATTTCAAACTATCATACAGCTCCTTCCACTCGTCACATAGTGCCTGAATTGATGGAAACACCAGACTTGCACCTGCATTTGAAAGTACCTCATCTTTCAAAAGTCCGGTGTTGACCGCTACTGTAAATAGCCCTGCTGCAACGCCTGCAGTAACGCCAAGCGGTGCGTTCTCTACCACTATGGCCTCATTAGGCTTGAGACCTCCGCGTTCAAGAGCCAGCAGGTAAGGGTCGGGGTATGGTTTGCCGCGTTTTACATGAAAACTGCTTATGATGTGCTCTTCGGCAAACAGGCCGGGGAAGTTGCTCTGTATACGGTCGAGCAGAGTAGGGGTTCCACTTCCGGTGACAATCATCGGGGTAAGGCCACAGGCCTTTACCTTCTGTACAAGTTCTATTGCTCCCTGCATACGTGGGGTGGGAGGGTAGGTGTCAAAAATCTTGCACTTTTCTTTGCACAGGTGGTCTATGAGTTCCTGTGTGGCCGCTTTGCCGAACTGGGCAAGGCTTGCTGTGTTTATGGTGTCGGCACCGGTGCGGCCTTCGTTCATGTATACGTCTTCGCGGCTGAAGTTGAATCCTGCATCGGTCATCACCTTTGACCAGGCATCGGCATGGTAGGGCATGGAATCGAACAGCACACCGTCCATGTCGAACAATACAGCACGCAACTGCATGGCATTGTGGCCATGCAGTTGCTTATAGTCATTTATTGCTTTTGTGTAATCCATTAAAGATTGTCTGGTTTCTTTTGTTTAACCATAAGAATTAGATTCTTCGCTTCTCTCAGAATGACAAGTACGCGGTTTTTAGTTCCTTCGCTATGCGCAGGATGACAGGTACGCGTGTTGTGCTCAGGATGACATTGCTGTCATGTTGAGCGCAGCGAAACATCTCTTTCCATTGGTGTTGTTTTGAGATTCTTCGCTTCTCTCAGAATGACAAGTAGGCGGTTTTAGTTCCTTCGCTATGCTCAGGATGACAGGTACGCGTGTTTTGAGATTCTTTTGCTAAGCTAAAGATGACAATTTTTTACAGTCTTGCACGGATAGCCTTGCTCTCTTCCTCGTAACCGGGCTTGTCAAGGAGTGCGAACATGTTCTTTTTATATGCTTCTACGCCCGGCTGGTTGAACGGGTTCACACCAAGGATGTAGCCGCTTATACCGCAACCGATTTCAAAGAAGTAGAGCAACTGACCGATATAGTAGGCGTTGAGCTCAGGTATTGAGATGCGGAGGTTGGGAACACCGCCGTCAACGTGAGCAAGCTGTGTACCCAGTTCGGCCATCTTGTTCACCTCGTCAACATGCTTTCCTGCGAGGAAGTTGAGACCGTCAAGGTTCTCATCGTCGCTTGGCACGGTGAGTGAACTGTTGGGCTTCTCAATAGACAATACTGTCTCAAAGATTGTGCGCTCGCCCTCCTGAATCCACTGACCCATTGAGTGAAGGTCGGTTGTGAAGTCAACAGATGCAGGGAAGATGCCTTTATTCTCCTTGCCCTCGCTCTCGCCGTAGAGCTGTTTCCACCACTCGGATGTGAAGTGGAGTTTTGGCTGGTAGTTCACAAGGATTTCAATCTTCTTGCCGTCGGCATAAAGTGCGTTACGTGTGGCTGCGTACATCGCTGCAATGTTCTCCTCAAACGGAACCTCAGGAGCGCAGTTCTTCTCCATGTCGCGTGCGCCGTTAACGAGTGCCTCAATATCAAAACCTGCAACTGCGATAGGAAGTAAACCTACCGGTGTGAGCACTGAGAAACGACCGCCTACGTTGTCGGGAATAATGAAACTCTTGTAACCCTCCTTGTCGGCAGTGATGCGTGCTGCACCTTTTACTGCATCGGTGATGGCAACTATTACCTTGCTTGCAGTATCCTTGCCGCGCTGCTCTTCGCACTGCTTCTTGAGAAGGCGGAATGCAAGGGCTGTCTCGGTAGTTGTACCTGATTTTGAGATATTGATTACACCGAATTTCTTGCCCTTGAGGTACTCGGTCAACTCATAGAGATAGTCCTCGCTGATATTGTGGCCTGCGAAGATTACACGTGGGTTGCTGTTGTCGCCCAGGAGTGCTGCAAAGTTGTTGCTGAGTGCTTCAATGACAGCACGTGCACCAAGGTAACTGCCGCCGATACCGGCTACAACTACTACCTCGCAGTTCGCGCGGAGTGTCTGTGCTGTTGCCTTAAGGTCGTCAAGGTGTTCCTGCGAGATTGATGAAGGAAGGTGTAGCCAGCCAAGGAAATCGTTGCCGGGGAGTGTTCCCTCTTCAAGGGCCTGCTGTGCTCTCTTTACCTGTGGCTCAAGAGCCATAATCTGCTCACGTGTTACAAAACCTGTAACCTTGTCAATGTTTAGTGAAATGTTCTTCATTGTTATTGTTTGTTTTGAGTTCCTTCGCTCGCGTTCAGGATGACAAATTGCGAATAGTGTCATTCTGAACAAAGCGAAGAATCTGAATTTTAACGATTACTTGAATGAATCGGTCAGCAACTTGATTTCAATTACCGGCGAGATTCCCTCATACAATATATTGTAAACGGCATCAATGATTGGGGTGTTTATGCGGTAGTGCTCGTTGATTTCCTTTATACACTTTGCTGCATAGTAGCCTTCGGCAATCATCTCCATCTCAATCTGTGCGTTCTTTACAGAGTAGCCTTTTCCAATCATGCTGCCGAAAACACGGTTACGGCTGAACTTGGAGTAGCCTGTAACAAGCAGGTCGCCCATGTAGACTGAGTCGTTGATTGTGCGCTCAATGGGGTGTACCACGTTGAGGAAACGGTTCATTTCAATTGCTGCATTTGACATTAGTACCGCCTGGAAGTTGTCGCCATACTTGAGCCCGCTGCATATACCGGCTGCAATTGCGTATATGTTCTTGAGTACCGAACCATACTCAATTCCTACTACGTCATCGCTTACCGATGTCTTAATGTAGCTGCTGCCAAGTTTTTTTGCGAACTGCTTGGCATGGTCAATGCTTGAACAACCCACTGTGAGGTACGATAGACGCTCAAGGGCAACCTCTTCGGCATGACATGGACCTGCAATGGCAGCAATGTTCTCGTATGGTACTTTGTATACCTTATTGAAATACTCCGATATTATAAGGTTTTCATCGGGAACAATACCTTTGATTGCATTTACGATGAATTTGTCTTCAAGGTCGGCCTTCAGTTTCTTCAGGTGGTTCTTGAGATACGGCGAAGGAGTAACAAATACCAGAATATCGCTCTCCTTGACAATCTTGTTGATGTCCGATGAGAAATTGATTCTGTCTGTGTCGAACTTCACCGCTGAGAGGTAAGCCGGGTTGTGTCCCAAACGCTTGAAATCCTCAATACGGTCATCACGTCTGATGTACCAGTTTATGGTGTCGACGTTGTTCAGAATAATCTTGGCAATAGCTGTAGCCCAACTGCCGCCGCCCATAATGGCAACCTGTTTGTTCGATAGTTCCATAATATAGTGTTTTATATACTGCCTGGGAATATAGCAGGGATACTCCCAGGCAACATTGTTGAATTCTTAACGGTTTGCGCTTATCCAAGTTTCTCAATCCATGCTGCAACCTCGTTCACAGTTGGGGTTGTATAACCTAACTTGAACTTCTTGTTTATACCGCCAATCTCCATCTGTATCTTCTGCGGGTTGCCTCCCTTGAGCTCATTTACAAGGTTGTAGCCTGCCTTGTGGAGCACCGGAACCCACTCTTCGGGCACGCCAATCACTGCAAATGCAGCAGCATTGTCCTTGGGAACCTTCTTTTCGGGGCGCATCTGCGGGAAGAAAAGAACCTCCTGAATTGTTGTCTGGCCGGTCATGAGCATTGCAAGGCGGTCCATACCGATACCCATGCCCGATGTCGGGGGCATACCGTATTCAAGGGCGCGTACGAAGTCCTTGTCAATGAACATTGCTTCGTCGTCACCCTTCTCGCTAAGGCGCAACTGCTCCTGGAAACGCTCAGCCTGGTCAATGGGGTCATTGAGCTCGCTGTATGCGTTGCAAAGTTCCTTGCCGTTTACCATGAGCTCGAAACGCTCGGTAAGGTCGGGGTTGATGCGGTGACGCTTGCAAAGCGGTGACATCTCAATGGGGTAGTCTGTTATGAATGTGGGCTGAATGTAGTTGCCCTCGCAGAACTCTCCGAAAATCTCGTCAATGAGTTTTCCCTTGCCCATTGTGTCGTCAACCTCCATCTTGAGTTCCTTGCAGATTGCAAAAATCTCCTCCTCGCTCTTGCCGTTGAGGTCGTAGCCTGTGAACTCCTTAATTGAGTCGAGCATGGTTACGCGACGGAAGGGTGCCTTGAAACTGATAGTGTGTTCGCCAACCTGAACATCGGTTGTTCCGTTCACGTCAAGCGCAATCTTCTCAAGCATCTGCTCGGTAAAGCACATCATCCAGTTGTAATCCTTATATGAAACATAGATTTCCATGCAGGTGAACTCCGGGTTGTGTGTGCGGTCCATGCCCTCGTTACGGAAGTTCTTTGAGAACTCATATACACCCTCGAAGCCGCCCACGATAAGACGTTTGAGGTATAATTCGTTCGCAATGCGAAGGTAAAGAGGAATGTCGAGCGCGTTGTGGTGTGTGATGAAAGGGCGTGCTGCGGCTCCACCGGGGATTGACTGCAATACCGGTGTCTCAACCTCCATATATCCCTTTGAATTGAAGAACTCGCGCATTGAACTGTATATTTTGTTGCGCTTGATGAAGATTTCCTTTACATCATCGTTCACAACCAGGTCAACGTAACGTTGACGGTAACGCAGTTCGGGGTCCTCGAAACGGTCGTATGCAACGCCGTCCTTGTACTTCACGATAGGCAATGGACGAATGCTCTTTGAGAGCATTGTGAGTTCCTTTGCATGGACTGTAATCTCGCCTGTCTGTGTGCGGAACACAAATCCCTTGATGCCTACAAAGTCGCCGATGTCGAGCAGGCGTTTGAAGAGTGTATTGTATGCATCCTTGTTCTCGCCCGGGCAGATGTCGTCACGGGTAATGTATACCTGTATGCGGCCCTTTGAGTCCTGAAGTTCAATGAATGATGCCTTGCCCATTACACGGCGGCTCATCATGCGCCCGGCAATGCACACTTCACGTGGTTCGTCCTCGTCTTTGAATTCGGCGAGTATGTCTGTTGAAAATGCGTTTGTGGGGTACTCTGCAGCGGGGTAGGGTTCAATACCCATGTTGCGCAGTTCGGCAAGTGCCTCGCGGCGTACAATCTCCTGTTCGCTAAGTTCTAAAATATTCATCTTGTATTATGTTTAAATTATTTTGTTCTTGTCACTGTATTTGCTTTATGAGTTTCCTGAAGTAGTCTATGGTATAACTCAATCCTTCATCAAGTCTTATAGTCGGTTGCCAGCCGCTAAGTTTTTCGTATGCGAGTGTAATGTCGGGCTTGCGTTGACGAGGGTCGTCCTGAGGCAACGGCTCGAAAATTATTCTTGATTTTGAACCTGTGAGTTCAATAACTTTCTCTGCAAGTTCAAGCATTGTGAACTCGCCGGGGTTGCCGATATTTACCGGGCCGGTAAAACAGTCATCGGTCTCCATCATGCGCACCATGCCCTCTACAAGGTCGTCGACATATTGGAAACTTCGTGTCTGCTTGCCGTCGCCATAGATTGTGATGTTTTCGCCTCTCAATGCCTGAACTATGAAGTTCGATACTACGCGTCCGTCGTTCATGCTCATGCGCGGGCCGTATGTGTTGAATATGCGTATGATTTTTATACGGGTGTTGTTCTGGCGATGATAATCCATGAACAGGGTTTCGGCGCAGCGCTTGCCCTCGTCGTAGCATGAGCGTATTCCAATGGGATTCACATTGCCCCAATAACTCTCTACTTGCGGGTGGATGTTAGGGTCACCGTAAACTTCGCTGGTAGATGCCTGCAGAATCTTGGCTCCTGTGCGCTTGGCGAGCCCAAGCATGTTCATAGAGCCTATGACGCAGGTCTGTATTGTCTTTACCGGGTCGTGCTGGTAGTGCACCGGTGAAGCGGGGCAGGCAAGGTTGTATATCTCATCGACCTCGGCTGTGTATGGCTGTGTCACATCGTGGCGAACAAGCTCAAAATGGTCATTGCCTATGAGGTGACGTATGTTGTCCTTGCTGCCTGTGAAGTAGTTGTCAAGGCAGATGACATCGTTGCCGTCACTGAGCAAGCGCTCGCATAGGTGCGAACCTATAAAACCGGCTCCTCCTGTAACTAATATCCTTTTCATAATTGCCTTTTATTCAAATTTTGCGCTGCCTTTGCCTATCATGTTGCCGTCGACAAAGATAAATGCCTGATATTCGCCTTCCTGTAGTGTTTCTTCAATGTTCCAGTATGTATCAAGCGTAATCTCTTCGCCGGTATACTCGAACTCCTTTTTCATTGAGTAACTGATGCTGCGGTTCTCGTATGTAAAGATATTCGAGTCGTTCTTCTTCAATGATTCGAGGTCGGGCTGCAGAATCCTGACATATACTGTTTTGTTACCGGTTGTGGAGGTAATATTCTTGGCTATTGTAAAGCTTACCTTTATCTGCTTGGCTCTCTTTATCTTTTCGGTGTCGCGACCATTCTTGCGCAGCATGGTAATAGTGACATCCGTAGCATCGAGTTGCGATGCCAGCGATACTTTCTCCGATAGAATCTCCTTTTCGTTTGCCAGATTGTCAATCTGTTTTGCAGCCTTCTTGTATTTCTCTTTTACAGCACTGTTCTCCTGTTTGAGGGTCTCATTCTCGCTGCTCAGTTCGGCAATCTGTCGTGTATAGTCCTTGAGTACCTCGCGCAAAGTCTTCAGTTCCTTCTTCAAACGTGTAATCTCGGCATAGTTGGTTGCCTTTGTCCGTTCAAGTTCCTCAATAAGGGCCTGGGTGCGCATCTGTTCGCGTTCCAGTTTGAATTTCAGTGAGTCGTTGTTGATTTTTACAATAAGTTCCTGATACTCTGTCTGCGCTTTGGTCAGGTCATTCATCATCTCCTCTTTCTCAAGTGCTACCAGTTCCTCCATCTCTTGTTTCTCTTGCATGATTGTCTCACTCTCTTTTTCGCTGCGGAAAAGGAATACTGAAACGACAATGATGCCTATAAGCAACAATGCCGACACAATGGCTAAGATGGTTGTTGTATTTATCTTCATGCTCTTAAAATCCATTTAGGACACTTCTTGATTTCCTTGTTCTTTATGTTATTTTGAGAGTTTCTGTATGCTCTCTTTCAACATTGCAATCTTTTCTGTTGCATCGGACTGTTTCTTGCGCTCAATGGCAATGATTTTCTCAGGAGCCTTGCTCACAAAATTGGGGTTGTTCAATTTTGCCTCTACGCTTTTGAGGAACTTCTCATGGTATGCAAGTTCCTCCTGCATCTTGGCAATCTCTGCATCCTTGTCAATGAGCGAGCCCATGGGAACAGCAAATTCTGTTGTTCCTACGCGGAATGAAACGGCTGTGTCGTCCGGTGTCGTTACATTGTCTATTGATGTGAGGTTACCCATTTTGGTGAGTACACTCTCAAGGCCTGCAACCGGTGACTCGCCTACTATCTGCAATGCCAAAGGTTCGCGTGGTGAAAGGTTCTTCTGCTGGCGTATTGCGCGTACGTTACCTATTACGTCCTTTAGCGTGGCAATCTTGCCAAGGAATGTGTCGTCATAAACAGAAGCAAGGTCTTTTATGCTTTGTACCATGAGGCTCTCTCCCTCCTTGCGCTCCATGATGTTCTGCCACAACTCTTCTGTGATGAAAGGCATGAAGGGGTGGAGCAGGCGCATCAGGCTGTCGAAGAAGCCAAGTGTCGCTTCGTATGTGGCTGCATCGATTGGTGAACCGTATGCCGGTTTAATCATCTCAAGATACCATGCCGAGAATTCGTCCCAGAAGAGTGAATATACATTCATCAGTGCCTCGTTCAAACGGTACTTGCCGAACTGGTCTTCAAGCATATCGGCAGCCTTTGCGAGTGTGTCGCCAAAGTATTTTATTGCCAGTCTTGAACTTTCGGGCTGCTCTATCTCATTGCTTACGTTCCAGCCCTTTACAAGGCGGAATGCGTTCCATATCTTGTTGCAGAAGTTGCGTCCTTGCTCGCACAGGCTCTCGTCAAATAGAATGTCGTTGCCTGCAGGTGCCGACAACATTATACCCATGCGCACACCGTCGGCACCGTAACGTGCTATAAGGTCAAGAGGGTCGGGGCTGTTGCCAAGCGACTTGCTCATCTTGCGTCCTAACTTGTCGCGTACGATACCTGTGAAGTATACGTTCTTGAACGGCATCTCACCCTGGTACTCGTAACCTGCCATAATCATGCGGGCCACCCAGAAGAAGATGATGTCCGGTCCTGTCACAAGGTCGTTTGTGGGGTAGTAGTAACTGATTTCCTTGTTGCCGGGGTCAAGAATGCCGTTGAACAAGGAGATTGGCCACAACCATGAACTGAACCATGTGTCAAGGGCATCTTCATCGTGGCGCAACTCTTCGGCTGTAATGTTCTCGTATCCGGGAATTGCCTTTGCAAGTGCAAGTGCTTCCTCACGGCTTTCGGCAACGACGAACTTTTCATCTGCTCCTTCGGCTGTGGGCAGGAAGTATGCAGGTATGCGGTGTCCCCACCATAACTGGCGGCTGATACACCAATCCTGTATGTTGGCAAGCCAGTTGTTGTATGTTGTCTTGTATTTTGCAGGGTAGAACTTCAGTCTGTCTTCCATTACCGGTGGCAATGCAATGTCGGCAAAGTGCTTCATGCGCAGGAACCATTGCATGCAAAGGCGTGGTTCTACGGCTGTGTCGGCGTTACGCTCGCTGTAGCCTACCTTGTTATCGTAATCCTCAACCTTCTCCAAAAGGCCGGCCTCGGCAAGGTCCTTTGCAATCTGAGCGCGTACATCCATGCGGTCCATGCCAACGTAAAGGCCTGCGGCCTCGCTTATTGTGGCATCGGCGTTGAATATGTCTATTGTCTCAAGATTGTGTGTCTTGCCCAGCATGTAGTCATTGGTGTCGTGGGCCGGTGTAACCTTAAGGCAGCCTGTACCGAACTCTATTTCCACGTAACGGTCTTCAATTACAGGTATCACACGGTTTACGAGCGGTACAATTACCTTCTTGCCCTTGAGCCAACTGTTCTTGGGGTCCTTGGGGTTGATGCACATGGCTGTGTCACCCATGATTGTCTCGGGGCGGGTGGTCGCAACTACTGCGTATCGGCGGCCGTCGGCATCGCGGTGCAGAATCTGGTGTTTTACTGTGGGGTCAAAGGTATCTGTCGCACTCAATGTCACTGCGTCTTCTTCCTCGCCGTCGGTGCTGCCTGCAACCTCGTCAACATAGTACTTGAGGTAGTATAGTTTGCTTTTTTCCTCTTTGTAGATAACTTCCTCGTTGCTGAGGGCTGTCTGTGCTTTTGGGTCCCAGTTCACCATGCGCAGACCACGGTATATGAGGCCTTTGTTGTAGAGGTCACAGAATACCTTTATGACGCTCTTGCTACGTGTCTCATCCATAGTGAACGATGTGCGGTCCCAGTCGCACGATGCTCCAAGTTTGCGCAATTGCTTGAGGATGATGCCGCCATGTTCGTCGGTCCACTCCCATGCATGCTTGAGGAATTCTTCGCGTGTGAGGTCGCTTTTCTTTATTCCTTGCTCGGCAAGTTTCTTTACGACCTTTGCTTCGGTTGCAATTGAGGCATGGTCGGTACCGGGCACCCAGCAGGCATTCTTTCCCTGCATGCGTGCATGACGTACCAAAATATCCTGAATGGTGTTGTTGAGCATGTGTCCCATGTGCAGCACGCCTGTTACGTTTGGCGGCGGAATTACAATGGTGTATGGCTCTCTCTCATCGGGCTCTGAATGGAACAGATTATTCTTCATCCAATATCCGTACCATTTCTCTTCTACTTCGGAAGGAATATAAGTCGTTGCTAAACTCATGGTTTTATATATGTTTTTTTGTTTTGAACACAATAATTCTAATATATGCTATCTGCAAAGATAACTCTTATTTGTCAATTAACTTGTCTTTAATTTAAATTATTTACCTTTGCAATATGAATTTGGGCGAAAATAGTCAGTACCGGCAGTGAAATTCATTTGTGTTTTGCGGGTTTGTGCTATCTTTGCTGTGAAATAATATACTGCTATGCATAACAGAGAAGAGGTGTTGGCCTCATTTAACCGTTTCCTTGATGTGCTCGACGAATTGCGCGAGAAGTGTCCTTGGGACAGGAAACAGACGAACCAGAGTCTCCGTACAAATACCATTGAGGAGTGTTTTGAATTGTGTGACGCGCTCATTGCCGATGATACGCAGAACATCTGTAAGGAACTTGGCGATGTGCTTTTGCATGTGGCTTTCTATGCGAAGATTGCCAGTGAAAAGCAACAGTTCGACATGAAAGATGTATGTGACCGTCTTTGTGACAAACTTATTTACCGTCATCCGCATGTGTTCGGTGAAGTTGTTGCCGAAACTGCCGGAGAGGTGTGCAAGAACTGGGAACAGTTGAAGATGACTGAGAAGGACGGCAACAAGACTATCCTCAGCGGTGTGCCAAGTTCAATGCCTTCACTCATAAAAGCCTACCGCATGCAGGAAAAGGCATCGAATGTGGGGTTTGACTGGGATAATAAGGATGGTGCCTGGGAAAAGGTGCGTGAAGAAATAACTGAGGTCGAGGTTGAAATGAAGAAAGGTGACAAGGAGAATTTTGAGAAAGAATTCGGTGATCTTATGTTCAGCCTTGTGAATGCTGCACGCCTTTACGGAATTAATCCGGACAATGCCCTTGAGATGACAAATGCCAAATTCCGTGCGCGTTTCAATTATGTAGAAGAGAAATCAATAGGGCAGGGGCGCACTCTCAAGGATATGACACTTGCTGAGATGGATGAACTGTGGAACGAGGCAAAGAGAAAAGGACTTTAAAATCTATCGGACAATGTGGTCATATAGCAAAAGTCATCAGCGCGCTGATGACTTTTGCTATATGAATGATTCTGCAATTATTTGTTCATTTCCTGAATCTTCTTCATGAACAAAGTGTTAAGGAGTTCTTCATCAATTTTCTGTTCGTTGTTTACCTCTTTTACCAAGGCTTTCACGAAGTCGCTTCCCTTGAGTTCAAGAACAATGTAGTTGGTGTACTGTCCGTCTTTGTTTGTCCATTCGTCGCATACGATTGTAGCGCCTTTGAGAACCTGATTTACGGCAATCCTGCTCTTTTCACTCAAAAAACTTTTTGACTTCCCTTCCTGACCATCGTTGAGTGCTGCAGTGTAGTTCTCTGTAACTGTCTCAATAGCTTTTCCAAGATTCTCTGCAAGTTCTGCCGATGCCGTTGTCATCGCTTTCTTGCGGGCTGCTGTTTCGCTGTCAGATGTACCTGAGGCCCATACTCTGAGTGCATTGTCGGACTTCACGCAGTCACTGCATGGCATTATGAACGTTTTGATTGGGCTTTTCTTTGAACCGCAACTGCACATTGTTGCTGCAACAAATGCAATGAGAATAAATAATGTGTACTTTTTCATGACTTTCTGTTTTTAAAGGTTCATTTTTCTTAGTTTATCCGGCAATTCTTTCTTGACTCTCTTTATAAGTTCTTTTGCGCATCTGTCTTTAGTCTCTTTGCTGCTCTTTGTTACTGGAACCAGCACTTTAATGTTATCTATGTTGTATTCAAATACAAGTTTTTCGGTCTTGCTGTTATATATCTTCAGTTCAAGTCCGCAGTAGCAGGTATTCAGGTTGTTCATGCCGCTTATGACATCTCCCAACTCCAATGTAGATGTGATTTCAATGAGACAGTCGGCATCGTTTGCATTTTCTGTCATCGCAAAGAACTTGTCTGCAATAATAGGCTTTATATCCTTTTCAATACCGTCAAGGTCGTTTTCGTCGCTCACAAAGAGTAATGCCTTTGTTGCTCCTTTTGTGAGTGCCAATGTCACTTTTGCTACAGGCAGGCTCTGTTCCTCGAACAGTTTGCGGTAATTCTCGGGAAGAGATGCCGTGAAACTCTCGTCAATTGCAATCTGAATCTCCTGTATCTTGTCGTTTGAGGTGATGTTGGTGATGTAGAACTCGGCAGTTCCGTTAAAGTCTGTCTCGGTTGGGGCTGTAATGCGTCCTTCGCCACTAATGAACTTGGCAACGAGTTTTACGTTGGGAACAACCTCGCCGTCTTTTGACAGGCAGGCTGCGATAGGTATGTTAATAGATTTGAATGCTTCGGCTTCAATGTTTACTGTATTTGTGGTAATTGACATGCCGCTGAAGATGCCTATATAGGCATTGAATAGTTCTGCGGCAACGTCAATGCTCTCGCCGTTCAGCATTGTGCTCAGGTCCATGAAAAGCCAAGGTTCTATTGCTTCAAGTCCTTTGCCGTAAAGCAACAGAGCCTGTGTCAGGTTCATGCCGCTTTGTGCTTCTCTTCCCTTTACAAGATAATCGGTTCCTTTTCTTATGGCCTCGGAACGACGTGCTTCGGCATTCTTGCGGTATGTCTCTTTGTTCAGGATGTAGTATACATAATACTTGCTCTTGTCTTTATAGGAGTCTACGATTTCGGCACCCTCTACCCAAGCCTGCATTGTATTTGTTATCTTCTCTTCGAACAGTTCTCTGGCCTTGCCGTCAACATCGACAGTGTGCATGAATGCCTTTGTGTCCACTTTGGTCGCTATTTGTGAGGCTATGTCAGAAATGGCATTCTGCTTGGCAATGTCAATGTAGTTTTCCTCATTGAGTGAAGCCATGCCTATTCCAATATAATCTTTTTCCGATACCGGTCTCTGCTTTACCCATTTGGGAACCTGTGCTCCTGCCTGCATAGTAAAGAGCAGTGCAAGCAGCAAATAAACCAATCTTGTACCTGTTTTCATAATGTTATGTTCTTGTGTTATGTATTGCCAAAACAAATGCTTTTATTCCTGTTCCAATTTCTTGGCCTGCTTGAAGTAATCTTCGGCCATAATTTCGTTCTTCTCTACCGAACCGCATCCACGCATGTAGATTTCTCCTATCTTCTTCAACGAAGCAGCGCTTCCCGATTCCTCGAAAAGAGAAATGGCTTCAATGCCGTTGCCTGCTTTCATTTCCTTAACTCCGGCTTCGTATTTTTCGTCAATGACAACTTCTTCTATGGTCTCTTCGACAACCGGTGCTGTTTCTTCAATAACGGGTGCTGCTTCTGCTTGCTGTTGTACTGTATCTGTTTCAACGGTTACACTGTCCTTGAGTTCTGTGTTCACCGTTTCGCTCTGCGGGCTATTGCCCCCCTTGAAAAAAAGGAATGCCGATGCGCCTGCCAATGCCAATACTATGAGCAGGAGTATGCCGTTGAATGAACTCTTCTTCTTGGCTTTGCTGGCAAGATAGCGTGAACTCAACTGGTCAATTGCCCAACTGTATTGTTCCGGTCTGTCGGCTATTTGCATCGACTGGTACATGTTGAGGTCGTGCATCCCTTTGGGCATCTGAGCAGGCCATTCAAAACCGTCTATGAGCAGGGGAATTATATTCTTTTTGCATGCAAGGGCATGCATTATCTCATGACGCACCCAATCATTCTCGTCATTGCACCTGTCAAGGGAATCGGGGCTAAGAATCAGTACAAAGTCCTTGCAGTTCTCTATGTGTCTGTAGAGTTGCGTGTCGAACTTTCCGGAATGCATCTCTTCGGTATCAATGAACACTTTGAAGCCTGCATTCTTCAGGCGTGTTGCAACAAGGTTTGCTGTCTTGAAGTATGTTCTGCGGTAACTTATAAAAATGTCGTACTTTTCCACTTTGCTATATGATTTTAGATTATTTCTTCAAATATTTCTCTCTCTTTTTGCTTACTCCGCTGACGTACTTTCTTGCTTCGTCTGTACTCAGCTTCTTGGTAAGATGGTCATAAAGTTCTTCGTATGAGTATTTGTTTATGTGTTCTACGGCTCCCTTTATGCTTGTCTTTCCTGTGAATGCGCGACAGACATTACCTGCTCCGGTATTGTAGCCTGCAATTACACATAGCCTGCGGCACTCGTCGTCCTTTACGTTCTTGAACATGTTTGACAATATGCGCAGATAGGCGGTTCCCAATTCTATGTTCTGCTGCGGTACATATAGGTATTCCATCGTGGGAACCCAGTCACGTTTGTGTACATAGCGGTAGGCATCGTACCCTCCTGACTTCGGCACGAGCTGCATGAGCCCGAATGCCGGCACCCAACTTCTTGCCTCTGGATTGAAGTGCGATTCTTGTTCCATTATGGCAAAAATCAGGGGCTCTTCTATGCTGAACTTGGCGGAGTGTTTCTTTACTATGTCCTTATACAGTGCAGCGTTTTTTGAAAGGTTGTCGCTTACGAGTGCCATTTCCACTTTGACCACCTTGCGTATTTTGTTGTCCTCTCCTTTTACCGTTGTGCTGCTTTTTTTGCTCTGCTTTGCAATTGCCTTTGCTATATCCTTGTTGCTGGCTTTCTGTTCTTTCTTTGCTACAGAAGATTCTTTTAAGGATTGTTGCTTTTTCTTGGCTTCGGCAAGTTTCTTTTCTTCTTCTTGCTGCTTTTTCTTAGCTTCGGCTATTCTCTTTCCTTCCTCTTCTTGTTTCTTTTTTGCATCAGCGATTCTCTTGGCCTCTTCCTCTTGTTCTTTTTTGGCTTTGGCTATCTTTTCGCGTTCTCTTTCCTGCTGTTCTTTCTTTATGGACGCAATTCTGTCGGCAGCCTCCCTTTGCTTTTTTTCGGCAAGAGCAATTCTCTTGGCTTCTTCCTGATGCTGTCTTTCGGCAAGTGCAATTTTTCTTGCTTCTTCTTTCAGTTTCCTTTCATTCTCTGCAATCCTGCTGAGAATGTCACCGGCACTTTCATCACCTTTGTCGGACTCTTTGCTCTCTTCTGCAAAATCAAGTTTCTTGCTTTTTACTGTGGGGGAGGGAGGTGTCTTTCTCTTTTTGATGCTCTTGGGTGCCTCGGCCTCGGAACTTTTTTCAATGTCGTATGCCGATAAGTCCAGAAGACCGTCAAGAATTGGAGCGCTTGTCAGTGCCGCGCCTTTTCCTTTATTGTTGTATGGGTTTGAACTTCCTTTGCTCTCAAGCATTCTTTCAATAGCTTCGGCAAGCAGTTTCTCAACCTCCTCGGTGTCGTTTTCGTCTACATTGTCAAGAACTACTTCCACGCTCGCATCGCCGTTCTCGAAATCTACCACTGAACGTGACTTGAAGTCATTTCCGTACTCAATCCATTCGCTTGGTGTGTTGTCGACAATGCTGTCGGCTCCCCACATCTGCCTGATAGAACTGACATACCTTGAATATTCGGCGCGCATTTCGGTCTCATATCTCTGGTATTCCTCAAATGCCTTCTGTGAGTATTGTTCAAATTCCAACAATAAGGAGTCAGCATCTGCACTGAATTTTCTGGATATCGAGTCTGTCTCGCCGAATCCGAAGGATTGGGCCTGTGTTGCTGCCGATATCAGCAATATGGTCAGTATGGATAAGGCTTTTTTCATAATCTTGCTATTTCCGTAGTCTTTAACATTGTACAACAGATGTCATCTTTGGAGTTCTGTTTGTTGTTGGTGATACAATGTTGATGGTGTTAAAGTTACATAATTTTTCTATTTATTATATGAATTGCGGATTTTTTTTGTTTTTAAGGCTATAAATATGGTGTAAACTATCGGTTTTTGTACATCTTATTTCTAAAAAGTGGGTGACCCAAAAGTGAAATGGGTCACCCACGTTTGTAGGGAGGTTGGATAAAAAGAACTATTTTTAGGCTTGCAAAGCCCGAAAAAACGCAGTTTACTAAGCGTAAATGAGTATTTTTCGGGCAAGCGTAACAACAAAAGAGCCTTTTTAGTCA
>JAZNDZ010000043.1:0-6964 GCA_045588345.1 Bacteroidaceae bacterium | reverse complement strand
GGTGACCCATTTCACTTTTGGGTCACCCACTCGTTCAGAAAGTGGGGTATGGGGTCACCCTCTTTTAAAAAATCTCATTCTCTTTTATTCAGCCGGTGCCCATTTGCAACGGACTGGTGATACAATTGAGCCTTCGTCCTTGAGCTGTTTCATGGCTTTGTCAACCTCCTTGCGGTCAAGTCCGCTGAGTTCTGCAATCTTGCCTGCATTCAACGGTTCACCGGCCTGCTTCATAACTTGTAGTACTTTTTCTTTCACTTCCATAATCATTTGTTTTTTAATAGTTGTTCCTTAATTTTAAAGTAATATCAATATATGTCTGTTTGCCATTGATATATTCGTCATAGAGAGTTTCGGCATCTCTTCCTTTGAGA
The DNA here is from genome assembly GCA_045588345.1 of Bacteroidaceae bacterium. GTDB lineage: Bacteria > Bacteroidota > Bacteroidia > Bacteroidales > Bacteroidaceae > HGM04593. The sequence continues at coordinate 6,590 of JAZNDZ010000043.1, read as the reverse complement.
ATATGGCATTTGCCGCATTCATCGCAGTTATGCAGGCATTTCCATGCTTCGAGCACAAAAGTACGGCGCTCTTCGGCTGTTGAGTCCTCTATTCTTGGCGGTGTCATTGCGTTCACTTCTTTGCTGTATCAAAGATAGGCATATTATCGGAAATTCAGCACAGCTATAAGACTATTTAGTCTTTTATAATAAAAAATAACATCCTGCTTCAAAATGCAGTTGAAAGTGCCTGTGTGCTATCCATTGTCGTTGCTATCTTCAACCTCTTCAAAGTCGATGTATTCGGCATCTTTGGACCAGGAACTGAGTTTTTCCTTGAGTTCCTTGTACTGTGCTATCTGGTCCTCGAGCAAGAGGATTTCCTCGTCACGCTTCTTCAATGACTCTTTGAGTGCGATGTAGTTGGGAGCATAGTTGCTGTAGTAGTCGCCGTCGCTGCCGAATGTCCTTGCCACATCGGCAAACGCATCGTTGATTGTGCTCAGAAGTTCCTTTTTCAGTTCGCTGTATTCGCATACGTTCTTGTACTCCTTGACCCACTCCCACACTTCAAGTGCCACCGAAATGGCAATACCTGCACGTCCTAACCATTTTGCGAGTTTCTCGCTCACCTTAATTGCCTCCCATGGCTTGAACTTGTATGTGTTTGCAAGGACTTTGCATGTCTCGCCAACCATGTTCTCATCAATTTGTGTCTTTCCAAGCAGTTGTACACCTTTGCGCACCTGTTCCTCAATCCACGCAGACTCTTCCTCAATTTTCTTGCTTATTTTGACACTGTTTACCGAGATGCTGACTTTGTTGTTTTCGGAGCAGTCCGAAAGAATCATGTTTATGTTGCGTTCCAGTATATACATTGTTACTGTGTCGCCTTGAACACCCAAATCGTCTTGGATGATTGTTCTTATGGTGTTGATGTCGGCACCGTCAATCTTGTGCAGTATATCGTTTTTAAGGTCGTCGAGCCTCTTTATCATCAGGTTCCTTGAGTTTACGAGTTCGGCATGCATTATGTCCATATTGACATTCATTTCCATGCTGTCCTCCTTTAATCGTGCCAATGATGACTTGCAGGGCAGGTATATGTTGTCAATGCTCTCATCGGCCTCTTTCACCATTTCAATGACACTGGCTTTCTCCACATTGCTGTTCATGTTCTCTATGTCGCACTGGGATACAACTTTGTCAAGGGTTTCCTTGAAGTCGGTGATGTGCGAACGTAACAGGTAGTCCTGCATCTTGGCAAACCAGTTCTCAATGCCTTTTCCTTTAGGGTCGGCTGCAATGCATACAATGTGTAGGTCATCGGCCTCTTTTCCGGTAAGGTTCAAGGATTCTTTGAGACGTTCCTTCAATGTCGCAATCTTAATCTCCTTACCTCTTTTGAAATCGGCTTCATCGGTCAGGTCATATCCGGCTTCGTCCATCTTGTTTATCACGAATATTGATGAATCCAGTTTGCCCAGGTCGCGCATTATGTGCCTTATGGTGCCTGCGTGGCTCTCCTTTAACGGGTTCACGGCATCGCATACGTATATGACAACGTGTGCTTCGGAGAGGTATTTTGTCGTTATGTCCGAGAAACGCACCTCTTTGCCCTCAATCTCTTTCTCCTTAGTGCCGAACAGTCCCGGGGTATCTACAATGCGGAAGTTCTTGCCCAAGGCATTGTAACGGTATATGCTTATCTCGTCCGATGACTCATCGGCAGCAATTTTCATATTCGACAGCACCTCACCAAAGAGTCCGGCAATGGCACTGGTCTTCCCGTCGGAGAAACTTCCAATGAGTGCAATGTTTATTTCGCTGCTGTTTATGGTGTCGAGCACGTTGTTAATCTTCTTCAGGACACCGGTCAGTTCAATGCCCATTGATGAACCTTTTTGGATTATTTCGCGCAATCTGTTGAAACGTGAAAATATATTGTTCTCTTTTTCCATACCTTTCTGTTTCTCTGTTATTGTTACTGCCTGCCTGCGCCGTTAGTGGTGTATGGCCGGTTTTCACTGTTTAAGTTGAATTGCAAACTCTTTTATTCTTCTCTTTGTAACTGCTATGGTATCGTTCATTCTTTCAAGGCTGTCAAGTTCCTTATCAATTATCATGTTTACCTCGAGTTGCTTGCTTTGCAGTGTGGTTTCAATCTCATGAAGCCTTTTTTCGAGCATTTCATTAATTTCGTTCTTGGCCGCACGTATTGACCTGCGGGTCTCTTCCTTCGCCTTAGACTTTCCGTTGTCACCGAATACTAATTTCCTCAGACAATGTATAATGCCGCCTGCAATTGCTCCCATGGCTGTTGCCAGTCCCGGAGCCACAAAGGTGAACCATGAACCGACAAAGGCACCGCTTATCACTGTGCCTGCGAATTCAAGGTAATCGCCGAATGATATGTTCATCTTGGCTATTGCCGACCTGAACCTTATATCGCTTGATATCTTTTCGTCGCTGTTGGCTACTGTTATGCTGTTGCAGTACTCAGCATCGAGAAAGTGTTTCTTTTTTTCAATCTTGTCGAGCAGCGATTCAATTTCGCTGTCTACTATATTGCCGATGTTGGCTGACAATTCATCCATTTCGTTTTTAACAGCATACTCTGTGCGTGGTATCTTCTGGTGAAAACGGTCATCTATAATCTTGTCTACCTTTACCGATAATGATGACATGCGTACTTCAACCTCGCTTCTCATTTCCGTGGCAATGTTCCTTTGTGTGGTGGAGAATGCCTCGTGTACATCGCGCTTGAAGTCGGATAGGTGTCTTCTGAAACTCTCTATCCTCTCCTGTCGGCTGTCTACGATGTACTGAAGGTGCATATAGGCCCTGCGTGCCATTGAATACATCTTCTGTTCGTTCGATTTTACAATTTCTTCCTTGTAGTTGCACGATTTTGACAGGACAAGTTCCTGTGCAAGATTGAAGCGGCTGAAGTCGAGCAATGCCTGCCGGGTGCCGAAGAAACGGAGCAGCTTCGCCTGTTTGCTGATAAGGTCTTCGCGTTCAGGTGCAAACTCGGCGAACGAACACATTGCCAAAAGTGCCTGAATGCTTATATTGCCTTTGTACACCTTGCCAAGCGCTTCCTCAAAAGTTGAGACTATGAGTTTCTCTCCCTCTATGACCTTGTCGGTATAAAGCGTGTTTCTCTCTTCCTCTTCGTCGTAATCACTAACAGAACCTCTGACATTATATATTGTGTAAACGTTTACCCAGTCGCCAAGATACTCCTTTATCTTTTCGGCTGTAGCCTTGTTCGGCTTAGTGTTGTGCCCGTGGACGTAGAATACTATGTGCGCGCGGCGCAGTGCTCTCTTTATGTCTTCTGCATATACCTTCTCGTTTCCTTCAATCCCCGGAACATCTATAAGAGTGAACGGCTGGTTTTCAATCTCAAGATTATATTCTTCGTATGTCTGTGTGTAGTCGCTTCTTCCGTCTCCGACGATTGTACCGTCGTTGTTCCTGTTGCGTTGCTTGTCAAAAAGAATCCTGAAGGTTTCTATGATAGTGCTCTTCCCGGCATTGGTCTCGCCAAAGAATGCTATGGTGAGTTTGTCCCATACAGTGCCGTTGATTGCATGTTCCATTTCGGCAGTGGAGTAGTGCAGTTCCTCCTCAAGAGCCTGGATAAAGTCGTTCTGTATTTCGGTGAACTGGCTGTTCCTTCCCCCCTGGAGCCCCGCAAGCGAATCCTTGATACTCCTTAGATTGTGGATGTAATGCAGATATTTCCTTGTTATTTCTTCTTTTTCTGTCATAATAGAAAAGGCACTATGCGCAAATGTAATAAAATTTTAATGCAGTTGCAGAATATATCATTATTTTTTGCTATGCCGCTACGGAACGTCTTGCAGGCTTCTGTGTTTGCTTGCATTATAACGTTGTTTAAAATTTAATAATATTTTGTTTTATTTACTACATTTTTGTACGTTTGTGCAGTCGGACATTTTCTAATGTCCGTATTGTATAACTATTAATGATAAACACAGATTATTATGAAAAAGTATTTTGCTGAAGCAGTAGGCACAATGGTGCTGGTGCTTATGGGCTGCGGTGCTGCCGTGAGCCTCGGTTGTAATTCGGCAGACCCTGCATTCGCTTCTACAGTAGTGGGTACATCGTTGGCTTTTGGTCTTGCTGTCGTTGCCATGGCTTATGCTATTGGCGGTATCAGCGGTTGCCACATCAATCCTGCAATCACTCTTGGTGTTTGGGTCAGCGGCCGCATGGGCGCTAAGGATGCAGTGCTTTACATGCTGTTCCAGGTTATTGGTGCTATAGCAGGTTCTGCGCTTCTTTATCTATGCACATCAACAAGCGGAGATGTTGTCGCCGGTACAGGTGCCAACGCCTGTCAGGCTGGCGTTAGTGTTACAGGCGGTCTTGTTGCCGAGATTGTGTTCACAATGATTTTTGTACTTGTTGTGTTGGGTACTACTGACAGCAAGAAGGGTGCCGGTAATTTCGCCGGTCTTGCCATTGGTCTTTCGCTGGTGCTTGTTCACCTTGTTTGTATCCGCTACACCGGTACATCGGTTAACCCTGCGCGTTCAATAGGTCCTGCTCTGTTCGAGGGTGGCGCTGCTCTTGAGCAGTTATGGATATTTATTGTAGGTCCTTTCGTGGGTGCTTTGCTTGCAGCGGGTATCTGGAAGGTAATCGGCAGCGGGAAATAAGTAGGTGACCGAACATCGCAAAAACGTGGGTGACCCAAAAGTGAAATGGGTCACCCACGTTTGTAGGGAGGTTGGATAAAAAGAGCTATTTTTAGGCTTGCGAAGCCCGAAAAAACGCAGTTTACTAAGCGTAAATGAGTATTTTTCGGGCAAGCGTAACAACAAAAGAGCCTTTTTAGTCAGCCTCTTTTTGCTTATAGTGTATTATTTTATATCCCGTTGTAGGTATATGCTAAAGTGAATATGCTTATGCGGCATCCGCTTGTCTGTTGCATTGCTGTCGCACAACTGGCAAGTGTCGCTCCCGTGGTGAGAATATCATCGACCAGAAGAATGTGTTTCTCCTGCAGTGAGGAAGCATCACTGATGGTAAAAATGCCTTCTACATTCTTCCAGCGCTCTTCGCGGTTCTTGCTCGTCTGCGATTCATTGGCTACAGCGCGTTCTACTGCGTCTTTGAGCACCGGTATGCCTGTAGCACGTGATAATCCGGCTGCAATGTAGTCACATTGGTTGTAACCGCGTTTCCTCAGTTTCTTCTTCGATAGCGGCAAGGGCACAATGGCATCAATGCCGTCAAAGAACCCCGTCTCGAGCAGTTCGTTTGCGGCAAGATAGGCCAAGCGTTCTCCAACCTCGGGACGGTTTTTGTACTTGAGGCTGTGCAACAGATTATTGTAAGGAGAACTCTTGTGATAGTAGATGAACGATGTGGCACGTTCAATAGCAATCTTGCCCCAAAAGGTCTTTTCAATCTCCTCAAGGTGAATATTCTCAACCTTAGGCAACTTTCTCAAGCAGTCAAGGCAGATATCCTTCTCCAGCGGAGACAGCAACTCGTCGCACACCATGCAACAGCGCGGGAAAATGAGGTCTATAAGGTCAGAAATCCATTTCATCGCCACAGTAGTTTATCGCTTTCATAATCAATGATGGCTCAAAGCCACGGCTTGCAGCATAGCGCATTATTTTCTGCTGCGCAGAATAATCATTCTTGCCCTTCAATTCCCTGCGCTTGGTGGCAATGACCTCTGCAAGGGCTGCTCTGTACAGCTCTTCGTCAATGTTCTCAATGGCCTCGTTAACGAGTTCACGCGGTAATCTTTTTTCGCTCAATGCCGCTCTTATTTTGATGCGCCCCCAACGGTTGAAGCGCACCTTGTCGTTGACAAACGCGCGGCAATAGCGTGCCTCGTCAATGAACCCCTCCTGCTGCAGGCGCTCAATTATCTTCTTCTGCTCGCCTGCAGGCATTTCCCATGCCGTGAGTTTGGCAGTAACCTCACTTACGCAACGCTCGCACAGTGTGCAGTATGCAGCCGCCTTGTTCAGCGCTTCTCCAGGAGTAAGTTGTTTCATGGTCTTGTGGCTTTTATCATTCTGTCGTTGCCGGCGATGTCCTTGCGCAGTTCTATGCCGGTGTAGCCATAATTGGCAAGCATCTCTGCTGTTTCGGCTCCATGGGCGCGGTTGATTTCAAAATAGAGTGTTCCGCCTGGTATTAGAAGTAATAAGCCTTTGTCGGCTATGGTGCGGTAGAAGAGCAGTGGGTCGCTGTCGGGCACGAATAGGGCGGTATGCGGCTCCCAGTCAAGCACGTTGCTGTGCATTGCGCTTTTTTCGTTCTCCTTTATGTAGGGCGGGTTGCTCACAATTATATCGAACTGCACACTTTGGGGCTCATAAGAAAGAATATCCACCTGCTCAAAAGTGACTTCCGTGCCGTTGCTGCGGCTGTTTTCTGCGGCTACTGCAAGGGCATCATGCGAGATATCCCATGCTGTTACATTGCTCATTGGCAACTTGTGGGCAAGGCTCACTGCAATGCAGCCGCTGCCGGTGCCAATGTCAAGGATATTTACCGCTTTGCCGCTGTAGTCTGCTGCTATCCACTCAACAAGTTCGCTTGTCTCG
>JAZNDZ010000042.1:0-4127 GCA_045588345.1 Bacteroidaceae bacterium | reverse complement strand
TCAAATTATTGACGGTTCGTTTTTCGTTCCTTACTTATACTTGTTTGCCTCTGACTAAAAAATCAAAGGACACGTTGTACTGCTTGTCTGTATGGAATGTTGTCAAGGATCATCGTGCTTATCGGTAACACAACTGCGTTGATTGCCGAAAGCGAGTACAAAGGTAAGGCATTTTTTTATACCGCAAAAACTTTTGAGCAACTTTTTTGAAGAAATTTCGAACTTTTTTGAATCACTATTGATTTTCAACGGCTTACAAAACCACAAAATTTCAACAAAAAAACAAGACTTTATTTCTTTGACTGCAACATAGGAGAATCTGTCATCTGTTTTGACAAGATATCCTCAAGTTTATGAGCATCGAGATTAAGCATGAATTTTCCGTCTATTGCCACAGAAATTGCTCCAGTCTCCTCAGAAACCACAATGGCTACCGCATCGGTCTTCTCCACTACTCCCATAGCAGAACGATGACGCAAGCCGAGTTTCTTGGGTATATTGAGATTATGCGATACAGGAAGGATACACTGGGCAGCCAGCACCCGGTTGCCACGTATAATGATTGCCCCGTCGTGCAAAGGGGCATTCTTGAAGAAGATTGCCTCAAGCAGACGCTGCCCTACATTGGCATTGATATATTCACCGGTTGATGCTATTTCGCTAAGCGAATCCTCCTTTTCTATAACAATAAGGGCACCCACTTTCTGCTGCGACATGCTCACACAAGCCATGACAATAGGCATTATCACTGCTTTCTCGTCATCGGCGGAACGTTGGCGGGAGAAATAAGAAAGTATGGAGCGGAACTTACCATGAGAACCTATGCGTTTAAAGAAATTACGCACCTCTTCATGGAAAATGACTATAAGTGCTATTGTACCGACACTCATCAACTGGTCCATGATACCGCCCATAAGGCGCATCTTCAGTAATTTGGAGACGATTATCCATGTGAGAAGGAACAGCAGTATTCCCAAAAACACATTGATAGAGCCAGACTCCTTCATCAGGCGATAAAAGTAGTACAACATTGCCGCTACAAGCAGCACGTCCACAACATCCATTATAGAAATATTCAAAAACATATTGAATCTTTATATCAAACATTAAAACACTATAAACGACGCAGCATTCACTAATGACAGAACATTCAATCAAAGCCCTTTCATTGCCGAATAAAGCCTCACCGTCTGACAGGCCTCCTTTACATCATGCACCCTGAGGATACTTGCCCCGCGCATAAGGGCAGCCATTCCTAACGCAATAGTCCCGGGCAAAGCCTCGTCGGGCGTAATGCCAAGCAGGCCTGTTATCATTGATTTACGGGATACACCTACAAGCAACGGCGCATCAAACACACGAAAATCCCGCAAATTTTCAAGCATTGCAAAATTCTGCTGCACAGTTTTGCCAAAGCCGAAACCCGGGTCAACAATAATATCCTTCACACCACATTGCCTCAACTGCCACACTTTAGATGCCAGACGCTGCAATACCTGGGGCAAGAAATCGTCATACTCAACCCTACCGCCAGCAAAACCCATAGAGTGCGTCAGCACATATGGCAGATTAAGTTCGGTGACGGCAGCAAACATATCCTTGTCCCAATCGAAAGCCGACACATCGTTTATGATTGAAACATTATGCTCACGCGCACACTCCAAAGCCACTGCCCCACGGAAAGTATCAAGCGACACCACCGCATCGGGAAATTCCTTGTCAAGCAGCGATAGAGCCTCGTGCAACCTTACCAACTCAACATCCTGCGGCACCGGTTCACTGGCCGGTCGAGTGGAACACGCTCCGACATCCAGTATCGCCGCACCACTCTCCAGCATGGCCGCAGCACGTTTAAGCAAACTATCACCTGCAACCCTTGATTCTCCAAAGAAAGAATCATCGGTCACATTAAGGATTCCCATTACCAGTGGTTTCTCTAATGACAGGAGCCCGCCTCTTATGTTTACCGTACAAGACATCAACCACAAAACGCAACCGCCACAATGCAGATGCATACCACAAAAATACAAAGAAATTGCAGAATCCGAAACATATAACACAATCAATTATCATTTTACCATTAAATTCAACACAACAAAATATTAAATTTATATAAAAAACAGGTCACCTCAATTATTCAACAAAAAAAATGCATGCAATAGCCTTTTTTTGAATTATCTTTGCATAGTTATGCCATGCTATAAAAAAACAGTTGCATGGATACATGAATATAAATACAACTAAGCCACAAAAAAACAAAATGGGAAATACGAGATTCAAAGTAGCGGAACACCTTTTTGAAATAACCACGACAGACGTTGATATACTGGCGACCATGCCGAACCTTGAGCCATTCGTCACCAACGACGAAAACGAGCCACTGTTCACAATCACAGTCGACAACAGCATAAACCCCTCATGGCAAGGTTCAAGAGTCGGATATTTCCCTTGTCCATCGGCAAGTTTCGAGGTATACCGTACCAGCCAGGGAGCATACCAGATTCTGATACTCATGGACGAAAAGATTCCTTGTGCATTCATCGAAAGCGACAACATGCGCAAAAGATTCACCATTGCCACACGCGGGCCAAAACAGAATGTAGTATTCGGACTCAACAATGCGCTCATGGTCATTTACACCATTTGCACCGCAACGCACGGCACACTGCTCATGCACTCGTCTGTTGTTGAGAACGATGGCAAGGCATACCTGTTTTTAGGTGTCAGCGGCAGAGGCAAGAGCACCCACAGCGACCTATGGGTAAAGCACATTGAAGGCAGCACACTCATCAATGATGACAACCCAGTGCTAAGACTTGCCGAAGACGGCACCCCCATTGCATACGGTTCGCCATGGAGCGGCAAACGGCCAATATACAAGAATGTACATTACCCCATAGGCGGTTTTGCAGCAATCGAACAAGACAAAGAGAACAGAATAAGAAAAGAGAGCATACCTGTAGCGTTCGGAATTTTCCTCAATTCGTGTTCAACACTCAAGTTCGACAAAGGAATCCACATGAGCATTTGCAGCACAGTGAGCAAGGTGCTTGAACGTTTGCCGGTACATACACTCTCATGCCGTCCCGACAAAGAAGCTGCCGAAATATCAAGCAACGTACTGAAGGCATGAAGAAAGAAAAGCCAAGCATTGTAAAAAGGATTGACAACCACACCTTCATGCAGGAAGTCAGAAGGCAATTCCGCGAAGAAGGCAAAAAGAGTGTCACCTTTGTCGTGCGCGGAGTAAGCATGCACCCTTTTATTGAAAGCGACAGAGACAAAGTTGTGCTCGGCCCGCCACGCACACCGCAGATAGGAGACATAGTGCTGGCAGAAGTCAAGAAAGAGACATACGCCCTTCACAGGGTTATAAAGATTGAGAGCAGCAACTACACCATGCGTGGCGACGGCAATCCTTTATGGATGAAAGAACATTTTACCGAAAAAGACATTGTTGGAGTTGCCGATGCATTCATCATCAAAGGCAAACAGGTGCCCACCAATAGCCGCAGATGGCGTTACTGCTCACGTTTTTGGGCCATAGCAACACCCATAAGGAGAATTTTATTGGCAATATACCGTAGAATATAAAAAACCAATACGATATGAAAGTAAAAGAAGGATTTGAATTACAGAATGTATGCGGCGAACACATAATAATACCCGCCGGCATTGAGAACGTCGATTACAGCCAGATAATAAGTCTGAACCCGACAGCGGCATTCCTTTGGGAGAAGGCTGTTGCACTGGGCACATTCACCATTGACAACATGGTCGATGCACTGCTCAGCGAGTACGAGGTTGAAGAGAAAGTTGCCCGCGAGGACAGCAGACTCATCGCAGAGCGCTGGATTGAAATGGGATTGGTTGAAGAATAAAGAAGCCAACACACAAAACAAGCGCATGGAAAGCCACAGCTTTCCATGCGCTTGTTTTACATAAATACGGCTCAATAGCAAAAAGATGTGGTTTGCTTTTTCATAGCCGCCAAAAGAACATGATAGAACGACTTGAAGAAAAATACAAGTCAACAATCAAGGTTGAGGACTGCTGCGTAATACAAGATGAGTAAAGCGAAGAAAATTCACCTGCAAAAATCAGGGGATATAGTTTTTTTGATGACG
>JAZNDZ010000041.1:0-59098 GCA_045588345.1 Bacteroidaceae bacterium | reverse complement strand
AAGTTGCAGGCAACATTCTTCAGCCGGCTGTTGTTTGCCTCAAACAACTTTTCGTTCAAACAGCGGGGAGAGGACAACTCGCTGTTCGCGGAAAAACATCATCACGCATATGCACCGCTCAAACAATTCCTCTCCTTATCCGCTGTTTGAACGGTTGTTTGCTGTAATTTTATCGGTGACGGATATTAAGGAAATTACCTTTGGCGGTTGTATAGCAGAAGTAATTCCCAAAAAAAGAGTTCCAGTATAACTGAAACTCTTAGTTGGGCTACAAGGACTCGAACCTTGAATGACAGGACCAGAATCTGTAGTGTTACCATTACACCATAGCCCAATGCCTAAATGCGATGCAAAGGTACAACATTTTTCGGTAAAACAAATATTTTTCCCTCTTTTTTTATCACAAAGCAAGAAAAAATTTTCAAATACATGGCACTGAAAGCAAAAACGAGACCTATTCTTTTTAATTATGGATAAAAAAAGTATCTTTGCAATGTAATGACTATATTAAAATAAAAGTGCTTTTTCAACTAAAGAGAACAACAAAAGCAGACATTTTGTCATAATATTACCCAAGGTTGTGCCGCAACCATTTTTGGCACACTTATTGCACGTGTTTCATTGAATAAAAAAACAGATAATTATATGCAAGATAAAAAGATTGAAGCAAAAGAAATAATAGAACAGATTGTTGAGGGCATTCATGACAAGAAGGGCAAAGGCGTGGTCGTTGTAGACATGCTTGGCCTTGGCAACAGTGTATGCGATTACTTTGTTATATGCCAAGGAAACTCACCGAACCAAGTGAGCGCAATAACCGACTCTGTGGCCGACACTGTACGCGAGAAATGCGGAAAGAAGCCATACGCCATAGACGGCTTGCGCAACTGCCAATGGGTTGCAATGGACTATGGCGATATACTGGTACATATTTTCCAGCCCGATGTACGTGCATTCTATGACATTGAACACCTTTGGGCTGATGCGAGAACAACCGAGATACCCGACATTGATTAAGACATTTACCTGACAACATAACAAAAGAAAAAGAGCAAGAGAGTATATTGAAAATATGGCAAATTTAGGAAAAATAGGAAAACCGAAATTCAATTTCACATGGTTCTACATAGCCGCCGGAGCACTGCTCCTTTTAATGTACATTTTCGGGGGGCAGAACAAGAATCAGGTAAAGGAGGTAAAATACTCCGAACTGAGAGAGTATATAGCAAATGGATATATTGAAGATATTATCGTAAATGAAGAAGGCGAGGTTGAAGCGTTCCTCAAAAAGGACTCTGCCGGATATGTATTCCAGACCGGTCAACTTGTTACATCTTCCAAGCCGATGGTCGTGACCACCATTGGTTCTGCCGACAATTTTGACGAGTATGTTTTCAAGATGAAACAGCCCGACGAGAACGGCAAGGTAAAATTCGACGGCACATTGACATATGACAGAAGCAAGAGTTTCCTGAGCGAGATTCTGTGGAGCATAGGCCCGTTTGCGCTTATAATCATTTTCTGGATTTTCATTATGCGCCGCATGGGCGGTGGAGCCGGCGGACAGGGTGGCGTGTTCAATGTCGGAAAATCGCAGGCCAAACTGTTCGACAAGGAAAACACCCCTGCAATAACATTCAAGGATGTTGCAGGACAGGAAGGTGCGAAACAGGAGGTAAAGGAGATTGTAGACTTTTTGAAGAACCCGCGCATATACACAGAACTTGGAGGCAAAATACCCAAAGGCGCATTGCTCGTAGGCCCTCCGGGAACCGGAAAGACACTGTTGGCAAAGGCCGTTGCCGGAGAAGCGAACGTGCCGTTTTTCTCAATGTCAGGCTCTGACTTTGTAGAGATGTTCGTAGGTGTTGGCGCGTCACGCGTACGCGACCTGTTCCGCCAGGCAAAAGAAAAATCGCCTTGCATTGTATTCATAGACGAGATTGATGCTGTAGGACGTGCACGCGGCAAGAACCCTTCAATGGGCGGCAACGACGAACGTGAGAACACCTTAAACCAGCTCCTGACTGAAATGGACGGATTCGGTACCAACAGCGGCATCATTGTCATTGCGGCAACCAACCGTGCCGACATTCTTGACAAGGCATTGCTGCGTGCCGGACGTTTTGACAGGCAGATACACGTTGACCTGCCCGACCTTAACGAACGCAAGGAAATATTCGGAGTACACATGCGCCCACTGAAACTCGACCCGTCGGTAGATGTAGACCTGCTCTCGCGCCAGACTCCGGGATTCTCCGGTGCCGACATTGCCAATGTATGCAATGAGGCTGCACTCATTGCTGCACGGCAGCATAAGAAAGCCATAGGCAAGCAAGATTTCCTTGATGCGATAGACCGCATAATCGGCGGACTTGAGAAAAAGACCAAGGTCCTCACTCAAAAAGAGAAAGAGGCCATTGCCATACACGAGGCCGGTCATGCTACAATATCATGGTTCCTGGAGCATGCCAATCCGCTTGTAAAAGTAACAATAGTTCCACGCGGCAGGGCCTTGGGAGCCGCATGGTACATGCCAGAGGAGCGTCAGATTACCACAAAAGAGCAGATGCTTGATGAAATGTGCGCAATACTTGGCGGGCGCGCAGCCGAAGAGAACTTCATCGGACAGATTTCAACCGGCGCAATGAATGACCTTGAAAGGGTAACAAAGCAGGCATACGCCATGATTGCTTATGCCGGCATGAGCGACAAGCTGTCGAACTTATGCTATTACAGCAATCAGGAGTACTCTTTCAACCGTCCTTACAGCGAAAAGACTGCTGAGACCATTGATAGCGAGGTGCACAAGATGATTGCCGAACAATATGAAAGAGCCAAGGCTATCCTTGTCGAGCACAAGGAAGGACATGCCGAACTTGCCAAGATACTGATTGAAAAAGAGGTGATATTTGCCGAAGATGTAGAGAAGATTTTCGGCAAGCGCCCATGGGCTTCCCGCAGCGAGGAAATTTTTGAGAACAATGCAGAAAAGGCCACACCGCCGGAATTCAAGCCCGAAGAAACAGAAAACGCATAACACCATAATAAAAACACAAACAAGACATGAAAAACTTTCTCATCCGTGCTGTTACGGGACTGTTGTTCGGCGTAACACTGATTGGTTCAATGTGGTTAGGGAAAAATTGCTTCGGGGCTTTGTTCCTGCTTGTAACAATGCTGTCGGTCAATGAGTTCTGCACGCTTGTCATCAAGCACAAAAACGCGACCTTCAACAAATGGCTGGCTATACTTGGCGGCGGTTACCTCTTTGCTGCATTCTTTGCAGTATACCACACTGCAACAAAACCTGTGTTGCCTATTTTTGCCCCTTATATTACACTCGTAGTGTACATGTTCATACAACAGGTATTCAGTACCAAGGGGAGCAAACTCGATAACTTCGCATACTTCACATTGAGTCAGGTATATGCAGCACTGCCGTTTGCCATGCTGAATGTGCTATCATCGGGCATGACGGAACCGGGCGAGAGTTATGCATTCATACTGCCGCTCAGCATATTCATCTTCATATGGTGCAACGACACCGGCGCATTCTGTTTCGGATGCACATTGGGCCGTCACAAGATGTTTGAACGTGTATCTCCCAAAAAGACATGGGAAGGTTTTGCCGGAGGCGCACTCACTGCCATGGGAGCAGGAGTCGTATTGTCGCATTTCTTTGATGCCATGACCCTGTGGGAATGGGTAGGAATGGGCGCGACAGTTGTTGCGACGGCAACACTTGGCGACCTTATTGAATCGTGCATGAAACGCGAGATGAAGATAAAGGATTCGGGCAATATTCTACCAGGGCACGGCGGTATGCTTGACCGCTTTGACAGCACCCTGCTGGCAGCGCCAAGCGTAATTGTCTACCTGAGCCTCATCGGCATCATCTGACAAAGGATATTATTTCCGCTTTCCAAGCAAAGCGACAATCTTGCCGGCAGCACGCTCCGAAGCCCCTGCCGCACCAAGAATCTCAAGCATGCGGTTATACTCTTTGAGCATAACCGCTCTTTCTTTACTGTCAGCAGGCAACAACTTGCCAAGTTCTGCCTTGATATTCTCAAGACGCATATCGGCTGCCACAAGTTCACGCACAACCTCCTTGCCGGCAATAAGATTGACCAATGAAACGAACTTGACCTTAAGAAAATGCTTTTTGAGCCAAGAGTAAAGACCTGCCATTGGAGTTGCATAGCAGACAACCTGCGGCACGCGGAATATACCGGCTTCCAAAGTGGCTGTACCCGAAGTCACAAGGGCCGCATGGGCATTATTCAGAATATTGTATGTTTCACCAAACACTATACACGCACCCTGGGCCAAATAAGGAGCATAGAATTCCTTATCAATGCCCGGAGCACCGGCAATAACCGGCTGGTATTCAGAGAAATCCTTCATAGCCTTGAGCATTAAAGGGAGGTTTGCCTTTATTTCCTGCTTGCGGCTGCCCGCAAGCAGAGCCACGATAGGCTTATCGGGGATACTGTTGCGTTTCATAAAAGAGCCACGCTCCTCGGGCGAGTTCTTTAGGAAAGCATCTACAGCATCAACACAAGGATTACCGATGTAGTTTATTCTGTAGTTATGCTTTTTCTCAAAAAATTCAATCTCAAAGGGCAGTATAGAGAAAAGTTCATCAACATCGCGCTTGATATTCTTTATACGATGCTCTTTCCAAGCCCAAATCTTTGGCGAAATGTAATAATAGACAGGAATTCTTGTGTTCTTGTGGATATACTCGGCGATGGACAGGTTGAATCCGGGATAATCGACCAGTATAAGCACATCAGGATTCCATGCGACTACATCCTTCTTGCACATGCTCATGTTGGAGAATATTGAACGCAGATGCAACAGCACAGGAACAAAGCCCATGAATGCCGTATCGCGATAATGTTTCACGCGCTCACCGCCCACTGCAGACATGAGGTCACCGCCAAAGAAACGGAACTCGGCTTCACTATCGACAGCCTTTATCGCTTTCATCAGGTTTGAGGCATGAAGGTCACCCGATGCCTCGCCGACTATAAGATAGTATTTCATTTCACTACAGTTTCAATACGTAAATCAGTTACAGTTTCCACTGCTTCATATCTTCGAGCAAGCGGTAATCGGTAAAGTCTATTGTTGTGGGGGTTATTGCCACGTAGTTGTTCTCAAGCGCGACACGGTCGGCCGACAGGTCATTGTCGGCAACTACAAACTCACCGGTGAGCCACCACCATTCTCCCCCTCGAGGATGCTCATGTGCTGCCCATTCGTTCTCCCATGTGCCTTTGGCCTGACGACAAACTTTAATACCTGCGTATGAAGGAGAATCGGGAAAATTAACATTAAGACAACTGCCTGCCGGCAAGCCTTTTTCAAGCACCGTTGCCACAATGCGGCGTATCACATCGTATGTTGGAGTGAAATCGGCATCAGCATCGTGCGAGCATAGAGAGAATGCAATCGAAGGTATACCTTTCATGCAGCCCTCAAGCACCACGCCCATGGTTCCCGAATAATGGGCATTTACCGCAGAATTGTCACCATGGTTTATACCGCCTACAACAAGAGACGGTTTACGTGACAGGACAGCATGGCATGCTATTTTCACGCAATCGCATGGGGTACCGGTACATGAATATATCTCGACACCCGGCTCTGATGATATCCTTTCAAGTTTGACAGGAGTTTCACTGGTTATCGCGCACCCCTTTCCCGAGCGCCCCGTATGAGGTGCTACCACTACCACATCACCAAACTCGCGCAACACGCCAACCAGACTGTTTATTCCTTTTGCCTGATAGCCGTCATCATTTGAAACCAGAATCAAAGGTCTTTCATTCATAGCAAACTTGTTTTTCACGGATGCGAAGATACGAAAACAAGCGATAATAAAATAGAGTTTTCAGCAATTTTGCTACTAACACACAAAACCTGAGAACTATTTTACATTTCTTAACACAGTCAAGTAACTGTAAAAATTAATTTACTTTTTTTGCATACTGGATACAAAATGTTATTTTTACAAAATAATTACAGCGAACTATAAAAATATAATAACGATGACAAAATTCCGTATTACAATGTTAATGCTGTTTATCGGCATAACATTTCTCAGTGCTGATGCACGTGGAATAAAGGACGGTGACGTGTTTCGCCTTGTGAATGTTGCGACAGGCAAGTCAATCACCAATGGCGATATTGCCGCGCACAACACCTATTTGAGCATTGCCGATGTCAACAACGAATCAAAAGGACAAGAGTGGACATTCGTATCACTCTCTGCCAAAGAACCTCTGTTTACGCTCTATAATGACAATTACGGCCAGGCAATCGACATGACAAGCAACCCAGGCAGGCTGTTGCAATGGGAAGGGACATGCAGCGACAATCAGGCTTTCTTTGTAAATTTCGTAAATGAAGCCGACGGCATTATACAGTTGCTATGCAAGAACGACCATTCTTTCGCAATGCAGGTGCAAGATGACTCTTCACTTGTAATGGTGAAGGAGGCAAGCGGAGAATCTACATATTTCCGATTGGAATACATCGAGAACAATAAGATAGAGAACCTTCCTGTAATGGGACATTATTTCATAATCCGTGAGAAGTCAAGCGGCAAGGCACTGAACACCCGCGGTAACAATACAAATGATGCCAGGATATATCTCGACGAATACAACGAGAACAGTAATGCCAACTTCGTATGGCAGTTGCGTCGCAACGCAACTGGAGTGGAATATTGCCAGTTGTACAATCCTTATTGCGGCAAAGCCATTGACGTTTCGCTGGGCGGCAAGAACTACCCTCTTCTTTGGGATCCTTCATACAGCAACACGAACCAGCAGTTGCAGTTTATCCCCGTAGAGGGCGAGAAAGGTGTTTACCGCATCAATGCAAAGACAACTACTACCTGGTATGGCATGAAAGCCAGCGGACAAAGCCTGTCAATGATCAGTGGATATAACAGCAGTTCTCTGTTTGAGCTTGTACAAGTATATCCCGATGATATTCCTGTGCCCAACGTATGGGAGGATGAGACCTTCTTCGGGGAGAACAAGGAGGATGGCCATGCAACATACATGCCATACTCTTCGGTGGAAAAGATGAAAGCCGACGAGCGCTACAACCGTCCTTGGATAGAACCGGAAAATGCAGAATACCTTAGCCTTAACGGCACATGGAACCTCAATTGGGTTGAAACCATTGCTCAACGCCCGGGCAAAGCGACCTTCTGGGGCGATGATGTTGACGTTTCTTCTTGGGATAAAATTGAAGTACCTTCGTGCCTTGAGATGAACGGTTATGGCGACCCGTTGTACATCAATGTGGAATACGCGTTCAACAACAACCCTCCGATGATTGAAATGAAGAACGGGTTACTGAATTCCGTTGCTTCGTACCGCCGTGACTTTGACCTGCCTGCAGAGTGGAACAACAAGCGCCTGTTCCTGCATTTTGACGGAATCTATGGAGCGGCATTTATATGGATGAACGGCAAGTATGTCGGCTACACCCAAAGCGGAAACAACGATTCAGAATTTGATGTTACAGAGCATGCACGCCAAGGTAAGAACAACGTATGCGTTCAGGTAATACGTTGGAGCGATGCCTCTTATCTCGAAGGTCAGGACATGTGGCACATGAGCGGTATACACCGCGACGTATATCTCTTTGCAACACCAAAGACATTTGTACGCGACCATTATATAACATCTTCTTTGGATGAAACAAGCGGTTACACCGCTGGTGAAATGAATGTTGAAGTTGAGATGGATAATCGCGGAAGCGAGGCTACAGTAAAGAGCGTCGATGTGATACTTGCCGCGCCAGATGGCAGCGAGATTGCGTGCAAAAGTGCAACATTCGAATTTAAACCGGGCGATGAAAGCAAGACGGTCAATGTTGCCTTTGAAGGTTTGTCTGGTCTGTTGCCTTGGACAGCCGAAACACCGAACCTTTATACAGTGACAGTAGTACAGAAAGATGCTGCAGGCAACGAAGAGCACGTATTTTCTACAAAATATGGTTTCCGCCACATTGAAATAAAGAATGGGCTCGTGTATATAAACGGCGAGAAGGTGTTGTTTAAGGGCGCGAACTTACAAGACACCCACCCAGTGACAGGCCGTAGCGTTGATGTAGAGACAATGCTGAACGATGTAAAAATGTTCAAGCAGGCAAACATGAACACCGTGCGTACAAGCCACTACCCCCGTCAGGCAAAGATGAATGCGATGTTCGATTACTATGGCCTTTACTGTATGGACGAGGCCGATGTCGAGTGTCACTACAATTGGAACAAAGTAAAGGAGAGCGGCGGCATAACAAACGAGGAGAGTTGGAGAGCACAGTATATCGACCGCACCGTACGCATGGTATACCGCGACCGCAACTTCCCTTCAATAATATTCTGGTCACTTGGCAACGAAAGTGGTGGCGGAAAGAACTTCCAGCACACATACGCAGCCACTCGTGCACTCGATGCACGCCCCATACACTATGAGGGTGCCACACGTGCCGGCACAGCACACACCGACTTGTGGTCTGTTATGTATCCTACTTTAGAGAGAGTGGACAATGATGCTAACAACAATTCAAAAGGCCAACCCTATTTCATGTGTGAATATGCTCATGCAATGGGTAATGCAGTAGGTAATCTGCAAGAATACTGGGATTTGATAGAAAACAGCAAGTATGGTATAGGTGGCTGTATATGGGATTGGGCCGACCAGTCAATATATGATGCCGAGGATATAAAGAACGGTGTTTTTGAAGTTGATGGGATGAACAAATACCGCACAGGCTTTGACTATCCCGGTCCTCACCAGGGTAACTTCGTGAACAATGGCCTTGTTACTGCCGAGCGTGCATGGAGCCCCGAATTGACTAATGTAAAATATGTATATCAATATGTAAAGTTCGTGGGTTATGACATTGAAAGCCGGAATCTTACAATAAGGAACAATTACGATTTCATCTCTTTGGACAAGTTCTACATTGAGTATTCAGTACTCATTGACGGTGAGGTTGTCGAGAATGGCAGAGTTGATATCCCCGCTGTTTCACCAAACGAAGAAACAATATTGAACATTCCTTATAAGACAGAGCCGGCAGGCGGCAAGGAGATGCTGTTGAACATTGAACTGTGCTACAAAGATGAGCAACTGTGGACCAAGGCAGGTTACTGTATTGCAGCAGAACAATACACGCTTGCAGAACGTGACACGACTGCTTTTGCCATGAGCCCGAGCGATGAGTTGACTCTGACCAAAACCGCACAGGGCTATTCTGTAAAAAGTTCAAGAATGGAAATGACATTCAAGGCAGACGGCACCATGCTTTCTTGGGTTGTTGAAGGCAATAGGCTTATGGAGGTTGGTCCTGAATATGGCAACTACCGTTGGATCGAAAATGACAAGCCGACAGAAACACTAAGCCAATACGCTGTAGGTCCCGGCATTAAGTCAAAATCGGCAACATTCAAATTGAGCGATGATAAGAAACAGGTTACTGTTGAAGTAAAAGCATCTACCTGGTGCAGTGACTACAAGTTTGTATATACCATTACTGCAGATGGTGCAATGCTTTTGGATGCATCATACACAGCAACAGTATCAGATGCGCGCCGCATTGGCATGACAATAGAGTTCCCGGCACATTTTGAGCAGATTGAGTATTACGCATACGGACCATTCGAGAACTATGTAGACCGCCGCGGAGGTTCGACACTTGGCCGTTACTACACTACTGTGAGCGACATGTTCGAGCCTTATCCGATGCCTCAGAGCATGGGTAACCGCGAGGGGTTAAGAGATTTGTTGCTATTCAGCCCGGAGGAGGGTATCGGCATCAAGGTACAGACACGCGGAAATGTGGCTTTCTCTATGCTACATTACAGTGATGAGCATCTTAAAAGGACCGACCACACTTGGGAACTTGAAAAAGGCAATGTCTATGCCCATTTTGATTGTTATCAGAAAGGAATCGGAAACGGAAGCTGTAACGAAGTGGCTACATTAGACAAGTATCTTATCAAGAACGGTGCAAAATATAACTGTTCACTGCTTTTTACTCCGGTTATGGATATTGAAGCCGGTATTGAGGAAGTTCTGTCGGAAACAATGACATTCAATGTTGAAGATGGATATATTTACTGTCAAGGCAACATAAATGCAGGTGCCGAACTTTCAATATATGACATGGGCGGTGTACTGCACTCGACAAAGCATGTCGCAGAGAATTGCGAAGGCATTGCTTTGCCTGTGGCATCATTACCTCATGGTTCATATATAATTGTAGTAAACAACAGCAACGGTAAAAGAATATTCAAAGTTGTAATCTAAAAATACTATAATATGAAACGTCTATTTTTAATCTTAGCACTATTATTGTCGGGAATATATGCCCATTCACAAAGTTTCCCCGAAATCAGCACCGAAGAGAATACCAAGTGGTATCTCATCCAGTTCATGAACGGCGGCAATGCACTAACAGCAGAGACTGCAGGAGCAGAGATTACCACGGCTACAGCAACCGGCAGCGACGCACAGTTGTGGAAGATTACAGGCGATGCGACAAACGGTTACACATTCACAAACAAGAAAGGGAACATCCTTTATGTGAGTTCGGCAGCCAAGAACCAGATGGTAAAGGCTGCAACAGGCGCTACCGGCGTGAGCAAATTCTTCATCAATGCCACAACTAACGGCACATACAGCGGCGCTTACGAAATTCAGCCTAAGGGCAACACCTCTGTTTCTATGAACCTCTGGGGCGGACCTTCGGAAAACCGCGGTGTAGGTCTTTGGGACAAGGCAGACCAGAACAACCCTGTACAGTTCGTAGAATATACCGTATTCGAAAACTTTGGCAACATATCAATTATACCCTACCCTGCAGAAATGACAGTGGGGGAAGGCAAACTTGCCGTTGCATCGCTCAAGGCTATCACATACCCCAATGACGACACACAGAAGTATGTCAGCGATTTTGCCTCAATGCTCGCAAAGACATCGGGCACCACACTCACCGTAAAGGAGAGCGGTACCGAAGCGGTTGCAGGCGAGATATGGCTTTCCGTTGATGCTTCACTGCCTGCAGAGGGTTACACGCTCAACGTAAACGAAAACGGCATTGAAATCAAGGCAGCAACAAAGACCGGTTTCTTCTACGCCATACAAACCTTGAAGCAGTTGCTTCCACGCGATTTATTCGGCAACGTACTAAACAAGGATGCAAAATGGGAAATACCATTCGTAACAATTGCCGACCAGCCACAGTTCGGTCACCGCGGATTCATGATGGATGTCGCACGCCACTTCTTCGACAAGAACGAAGTAAAAAAGGTGCTCGACATTATGGCACTCTACAAGATGAACCGCCTGCATTGGCACCTCACCGATGACCAGGGCTGGCGCATTGAGATTCCCGAATACCCGTTGCTTACAGAAGTAGGCGCAATACGTTCCGGCTCATTTACAAGCCCCGGCGACGGCAGCAAGTTCTTCGACGACACAGAGTATGGCCGTGGAATGTATTTTACGCAAGACGACCTTCGCGAGATTGTGACATACGCTGCCGAGCTCAACATCGATATCATGCCTGAGATAGACCTTCCCGGACACATGGTGGCAGCAGTTACCGCTTATCCCGAATTGAGTTGCGACCCGACAAAAGAGTATTCGGTGCGCATTGACGGAGGTATTTCGGAAGATGTGCTCAACATCGGTAAGGACAAAACAATTGAGTTCCTGAAATGCGTGCTTGACAATGTTGCTGAAATATTCCCCTTCCCATATATACACATTGGTGGCGACGAGTGCCCAACAACCCAATGGCAGACAAATGAGGATTGCTTGCGCCGCGTACAGGAAGAAGGCCTTGCCGGTGTACACGAGTTGCAGTCATGGCTTGTAGAGGAATTGGGTACATACCTCAAGGACAAGCACGGAAAGGATATTGTAGTATGGGACGAACTACTCGCACACTGGACAAGCGACAATGCCGTAAAGCCTGTCATCATGGCATGGAACAGCCTTGGAAAGACAGCCGAGGCTGCCAACAAAGGTTTCAAGAGCATCGCTACCCCATATTCACATGTATATATCGACTTCATGCAGGTAGGCCCGGATAAGACGATTATTGACGAGCCATACTACGGAGGCTGGAGCGAGACAAATACCAATACATTGGAGGAGGCATACTCACTGAACCCGGCCGGTTCGCTGAGCGGACGCGAGGAGTACTGCATGGGCGTTCAGTGCAACCTTTGGGCGGAGACGCTCAACGACAACGTAGAACTTGAATACCAGTTATTGCCACGTATGATAGCCGTTGCCGAAACCGGCTGGCTCCCCAGCAGCAAGAAGAATTGGAGCGGTTTCTACAAGAGACTGCAGAGCCATGACGAGATTCTCGACCTGCTTGGCTATACATACGCAAAGCACTATATTGAGCCAAAGGAATACACCGCTGCAGAAACAGCACTCATGGAGGCCGAAGAGATTCTTGCAGGCAGCATACGCGGAGGTGTAGGCTACCCTGCTGCCGAACTGTACGATGCATTGCAGGCTGCACTTGACGCAGTAAACGGTGACGATGTAACAGAACTGACAACAGCAATCAATGCTTACAAGAACGCTCCTATTATGCAGCCCGAAGCCGGAAAAACATACCAGATAGTTTCGGCATCCACTTACTACAAGCGACAGTATGCAGGCTCTACAATGTATGCAAGTGGCAACGGTGTACGCTTCCACTACACTCCACAGGTTGAGCCGGAGGAGTTGTGGCAGTTCGAAGCAACAGGAAGCGGCTACATAATGAGAAACCTTTACAACGGCAAGGCAATAACCATGCCAAGTTACAACACAGCAGTTACAACAACCGACAACGGAACAGTGGTAAGAATCGACAAGGCAACAATTGCTACACGCGATGTAACATACGTACCGGGTGCAGTGACAATATCTGCTGCCGGCGGTTACAATGCAGCAATGACAGGCAGTGTAAAACGCTTGAGCGCTGAGCCTTCGGGCGATGTATATGCTAAAGACGAGGCTGCACTCTGCTACAACGGCACATGGAAATTAGTCGAAGTGACAGACTTTGCTGAACAACTTGCAGGCCTTGTAAACAAATGTATGATAATCGAATATACAGCAAAGCCCGGCAAGGTTGGACAGCCCACACAAGAGGCTCTTGATTTCCTGAGGAACAGAATTATCAATCCGGCAATGGAAATTGTAGCAGGAATGGTAACCGAGGAGCAGTACAATGAATACGTTGCACTTTACCATGAGTTCCAGATGATGCCACGCGCAACTATGGCCGATGCCATTGACACTGGTGTATACTACTACATACGTAACGCATACTTTACAAACTACTATGCAGCATACAGCAACAACCGCGTTGAGCCAAAGACAAAGGGCAACACCGATAACTTCTTATGGAGTTTCGTAAAGAACAGCGACGGCACAGTAAACATCTACAACAAAGCAAACGGCAAGGCTGCATACATCAACAGCAATACAATTGACCAAACCTTATATGTAGGTCGTGACTATGCGTGGACACTGAAGGAGACAACAACCGACCAGAACAACAAGGGCATTGCCATTGTTGCAGGCGACGGCGAGCACGGCTGGTACACCAACCCCAATGCATGGGGCTACGTACTTACAAAGCCTTATACATGGGGTGCAAGCGTATGGACATTAGAGAAATCAAATGTTCAGGTAGAAACAGGCATAAGCGAGTTGGAAGGTGAAAATGCAGAGAACAAAGCCATTTACGACCTGACAGGAAGAAAAGTAGAAACTCCCAATAGAGGCATATACATTATCAACGGCAAAAAAGTTTTTATAAAATAAATCGTAAACGGTTTATATAACGTGTATTTATATTGTCAATGGCAATAAGACAACACGCTTTTACAAACAGGAAATACATTATGGTTAAAATTTTCAACAAGGCAATTCTTGCAGCAGCAATACTATCGGGCGCAATTGCACCCGGCGTATCCATTGCGCAGACAACAGGCATCAGCCCCGTTCCACAGTCAATACAATGGGGCGAGCAAGTTGCATTCAACAACGATGCCGCATACAACATTACCGGAGAAGAAACAGCAGACATCGATGCCGTAAATCTGTTCAAGAAGAATTTCAGTACAGAAAATGGCAGCGTTGAAGTCATTATAGGAGAACGTGGCGACGAAGTCGTTGCTGAATACGCAAGCCTGATTCCACAAAAGACAGAAGGCTACTACCTTGCAATAAACGGCAACAAGGTGGTTATTGCCGGCAACGACGGTAGCGGTACATTCTATGGCGTACAGACTTTCATTCAGATTGCATCACAGCAGAATGTTAAAAATGTAACGGTAACAGACTACCCAAGTGTCCCGCAACGCGGACTTGTAGAGGGTTACTACGGCAACCCTTACAGCAAAGAGAACCGCATGGGACTTTTCGAACTGTTCGGCCGTCAGAAGATGAATGTATACATTTACGGCCCGAAAAACGATGCCTACCACAAGAGCAAATGGCGTGAGGAGTACCCTGCTGCACAGGCGGTACAGATTACAGAATACGTGAATGCAGCCAAGGCAAACAAGGTGGAGTTCGTGTGGGCAATTCACCCAGGAGAGGATATCCAGTGGAACGATGCCGACAGAACCAACATTGTAAACAAGCTCAAAGCAATGTGCAAACTTGGTGTAAGGACTTTTGCCGTATTTTGGGATGACCTATGGAACGATGACGGTTCACACGGTGACGAGCAGGCAGAACTGATGAATTACATCGCCCGGCAACTTGAAACCGCATACCCCGATGTAAAGCCTATGATTATATGTCCGACACAATACAACCGTGGCTGGGCAAATGCAGTATATCTTCCGGCTTTGGGCAATATCATGGACAGTGACATCAATGTCATGTGGACAGGAAACAGTGTGGTGGATATGATAAACAAAGGTGACATGGAGTGGATAAACAGCCAGATAAAGCGCAAGGCATACATATGGCTCAACTATCCGGTAAGCGACTACTGTATTGACCACCTTCTCATGGGACCCACATACGGAAACGACCTTGACATCGCCGACATGATGTCGGGCTTTGTTGCAAACCCGATGGAGTATGCCGAGGCATCAAAAGTGTCATTGTTCAGCATTGGTGACTACTGCTGGAACATGTCTGCGTATAACGCCGATGCATCGTGGGAGGCAGCCTTGAGATATATCATGCCTGAGAACTATGAGGCATTCCGTTTCTTCTGTGAGAACAATGTAGACCTTGGCCCTAACGTGCACGGCCTACGCCGCACGAACGAATCGCCAGAGTTCGTCGAGGCCGTAAAGGTTTACCGCAACAACATAGCCAACGACAGGGCTAAAGCATTCGCCGCCGTAGGAGAGCAGTTCAACAAGTTCACAGACTCGGCAGAGAGACTGCTCACAACCGATGAGGCAAAAGCGCTCACTACAGAGATTGAGCCATGGATACAGACCATGAAGCACATGGGAACAAGAGGTATTGCACTTGTAGAGATGAACAATGCACTTGCCGAGGAGAATCCCGAAAAGTTCATCGAGAACTACCTGAAGTACAAGGAAAACGAAGAGGCGCAGGCAGCAATACGTTCACGTGACTTCGCCGGTTCACTCAGGGTTGCATCCCCCGCTGTAGGTTCATTGCATGTAGAACCGTTCCTCAAAGAATGCGCAGGAGAACTTGTTGCGAAATACAAGGAGGACTACGACTACCGCTTGGATATCTTCCCGGCACAGGTACTGGAAAACGGCACATACTACATAATGCACAACGGCAGATACCTCACGAACACACAACCGAATGTGGCAAGCAGTGCCCCAATCTTCAAGAGTGCTGTTGACACCATACGCCCCCAACGCCAAGAGTGGAAGATTTCACTTGATGCAAGCACTAACCGCTACAAGATTGTAAACGTAGAAGACAGCCGTTACCTTAACGAAAAAGGCGTATTTACCGTGAGCGATGAAACTAACCCGTATGAGGCTGTATGGCACACATACGACATAATGCTGCTTGCCAACGGTAAATATGCGATACAGAATGGCGGCAGTGCCGGCACCAAGTTCTGGACCGTAAGCGGCACGCGCGTACAGCAGAGCAGCTCAAGCGATGCTCTACCCGACAAGTTTGTATTTGACCTTGTTCCGCTTGGCGGCAAGCCAAAAGAGAAAATCATAAGCGATGACGAGGTCTATTACATTAAGGACGGCAACCGTTATCTCACCAACAACAACGTGAAAGGCAGCGGCGGCACGCCGACATTCAAGAATGTTGATGAACCGACTGCTGCCCAGGAGTGGAAGATTACCGTTGACACAAACAACAAGAACTGCTACAAGATTACAAGCAACGCCGACGGAAGATACGTGAACGAATATGGAGTATTCGGCACCAACCAGTACTACGGCGACTGGAATACATACTTGCTGACATTGATGGGGGACCAATGGTCACTGCAATGGACACAATCGGCGGCAAAGAATGGTGTGCAGTACATCGTAGTCTCAGGAGACCGCTTGGAAGCAAAGAGTGTCACACGCGGCGAGAGTTACACAATAAAGATTGTACGTAAAGGCGACAACACCGCTATCGAAAGCATTACAAACAGCGAAAACAAGATATTCATTTGCAATGGAACAATAACAGCCCCGGAAGACACAAAGACAATTGCTATATACTCGCTTGACGGAAAGGAAATAAGAAACAGCGAGGGCAATGCCGCAAGTGTTGCCGGAATTGCAAAGGGCATATACCTTGTAGTCACTGCTAACGGAGTCACCACACACAGGCAGAAGATTGTTATAGATTAACAGACCTTTGCAATATATGATAAAAAGTGTCACGGCGCGCCGTGACACTTTTTATCATTTTCCCGCGCGACTGTTCATAACTTAATATAAAAGCATAAAGGATATTCTGTTTTTTTTCCTACCTTTGCCGAATATTAGAATGCACAAATATGCTCTTGTGCATTCGTTCAACTAAGAAGTTAAGACATAATGGGAAAGATTATTGCATTGGCCAATCAGAAAGGCGGTGTGGGCAAAACAACCACCGCAATAAACCTTGCTGCATCCCTGGCCACACTTGAAAAGAAAGTACTTGTAATTGATGCCGACCCACAGGCAAACGCCTCATCGGGATTAGGCATTGACATACGGAACATTGAATGCTCAATTTATGAATGCCTCATAAGCAAGGCTTCACCTGAAGACGGCATACACAGAACCTGTGTAGAGGGGCTTGACATAATACCTTCGCACATAGACCTTGTAGGTGCTGAGATCGAGATGCTCGACATGCCCAACAGGGAAAAAATCATGCGCGATGCACTTGTACCAATAAAAGACAAGTATGACTACATACTTATTGACTGTTCACCGTCACTGGGCCTCATTACCGTAAACTCGCTCATAGCTGCCGACTCAGTGATAATACCCGTACAATGCGAATACTTTGCGCTTGAAGGTATAAGCAAACTGCTTAACACCATAAAGATTATAAAATCGAACCTCAATCCCAAACTGGACATTGAAGGTTTCCTGCTCACAATGTTCAACTCGCGCCTACGCCTCAGCAACCAGGTTTACAATGAGGTAAAGAAGCACTTCCGCGAACTTGTATTCAACACTGTAATACAGCGTAACATACGTCTGGGCGAGGCTCCCAGCATGGGTATTCCCGTAATAATGTATGACGCAGAATCCACAGGAGCCAAGAACTACCTTGCTCTTGCCCAAGAGATAATAAACAGAAACAACAGATAATGGCAAAACAAAAATTCACATTGGGGCGCGGACTCGATGCGCTCATTTCGACAGAAGCTGTGCGAACATCAGGTTCTTCGTCTATAGGCGAGATTGAGATTGCCAAGATATTCGCCAATCCCAACCAGCCACGCCGCGATTTCAACGAAGAAGCACTGCACGAACTTGCGGATTCCATCAAGGAACTTGGCGTAATACAGCCTATCACCTTGCGCAAAATGGAAGACGACACTTACCAGATAATCGCCGGTGAGAGGCGTTTCCGTGCATCACAACTTGCCGGAAAAGAGACCATTCCTGCATATATTCTCAAAGCCGATGATGAGAACACCATGGAAATGGCACTCATCGAGAATATTCAGCGCGAGGATCTGAACCCTCTTGAGATAGCTTTGGCCTATCAGCAACTCATCGAGCAGCATAATCTCTCACAGGAACAGTTGAGCAAAAGAGTGGGTAAAGGACGTGCAACAATCGCCAACTTTCTTCGTCTGCTGAAACTGCCCGGCGCTATACAGGTCGCACTCAAGGAGAAGAAAATTGACATGGGACATGCAAAGGCCTTGCTGTCACTCGATTCACACAGTGACCAACTCACTATTTTCCACGACATTGAAAAGAAGCACTACTCAGTGCGTGAGGTTGAAGAGATTGTGAGGAACATAAAAGAGGGTAAGGAAAACAGACCGGCCGATAAGAAAAATGCCGACAAGAAACAGGATGCCGTTTACCACCAATTGAAAAAGCATCTCACACAGTTCTTCCAAACCCCTGTGCAGCTAACTTGTTCGGCAAAAGGAAACGGAAAGATAAGCATCAAGTTCAAGGACGAGAAAGAACTTGAGCGTATAATATCGATATTTGACAAACTCAACCATTAAGAAGTGAAGAAAAGTTGCCCCATATACAGGCTATATGCAATAATAGTATCAGTAATGACATTTGTTGCTGTTCCTTCGGTTGCACAAGAACAGAAGGAAGTACCGGCAAACCTCATTGATACTGTTATGGTCATGGAAACATACAGTTTTCCTGACTCCATGGAGATAGACAGTGTATACCGCAGAATAGACCAGATGACGGTTTTATCGCTCACAGGCAGTGATAATGGAGCATTGAAAGGTGACGGCGAGAATGCAGCCAAAGAGATAAAGGTGTGGAGGCCGGACCCTAAGAAAGCGACTTGGATTGCACTAATAATTCCCGGTGGCGGACAGATTTACAACAGAAAATACTGGAAACTTCCCATTGTATACGGCGGATTTGTCGGTTGCCTTTATGCATACAACTGGAACGGGCAAATGTACAAGGACTACCGTCAGGCCTACTTGGATATAATGGACAGCGACCCCAACACAGATTCGTACAAGGACTTCTTCAGGCCCGGATATGACTACGAATCGAACAAAGAGTACTTGAAAGAGGTATTCAAGAAGAGGAAAGACCGCTACCGCCGTTGGCGCGACCTCAGCATTTTCGCTTTCATCGGTGTCTATGCAGTGTCGGTCATTGATGCCTACGTCGATGCACAACTTTCAAGTTTTGATATCACAGAGGATATAAATCTCACAATTGAGCCACAAAGAATAAACAGTGGCAGCGAGTTCATACGTCAGGATTATTATGGACTGAACTTCAACATATCATTCTAATTAAAACCCCAAAATGCAATATACAATAAAAACAATACTGCCTGCACTATTCATTGTCATGACACTGTTCTCGTGCAGTGCCATAAAAAGGACATTCCAAAATAGCCGTGCCGAAGAGATTGCAACAGAGGCCGGATTACAAGAAGACAACCACCCCGTAGATACAGTTACAGAGTTAGAATATGAAATAGAGATAGAAGAACTGGAAAGTGACTCATTGCTCTTTGAGGTTCCCGAGAGCATGGCAGCAAATACAGATAGTTTGCTCAGTTCATGGCAGGCGCGCGCATTGCTGAAAAAACTCGACTGCAACGCCAGCGGATGGGAAGATATAAGGATGACAGATACCATGTATGCAAAACGCCTTGTCAGCATACCTTCGATAGTGCGTATGCCCTACAATAACATGGTGCGTACATGCATTGACCGATATGCAAAAAAGATGCGTTCACAAGTATCGTACATGCTTGGAATCTCAGAGTTCTACATGCCGATGATAGAAGAAGAGATTGACAGGCTTGGAGTTCCCCACGAACTGAAATACCTGCCGATTATCGAATCGGCCATGAACCCGAAGGCAAAGTCAAGAATGGGTGCAAAAGGATTGTGGCAATTCATGTTCACTACAGGAAAGCAATACGGACTGAAATCAAACAACTACATTGACGAGAGGTTTGACCCGCTAAAGTCTACACGCGCGGCATTGACATACCTGAAAGACCTGTATGAGATGTTCGGCAGTTGGGAACTGGCCATTGCTGCATACAACTGCGGGCCCGGCAACGTAAACAAGGCCATAAGGCGTTCAGGCGGAAAGACCGACTTCTGGAAAATATACCGATGGTTACCACGTGAAACAAGAGGTTATCTTCCCGGATTCATCGCGGCCAACTACATAATGACATTCTACGAGGACCATGGAATATGCCCAATGGAACCGAACATCCCTGTAGCCACCGATACAATTCTTGTAAACAAGAACCTTCACTTCAAGCAGATAGCAGAGGTGTGCGAAGCCGACATTGATGAGATTAGAGCCTTGAACCCGCAGTATATAAAGGATATCATCCCTGGGGAGAACGAAACATACGTGCTGCGCCTCACCAATGATGTACTGGCAAAATTCATTGAAAATGAAGAGAAAGTATATCAGCACAAAGCCGAAACATTCTTCCCCGAGAAGGATGTGGCAAAGATGCTCAAGGATGCCAAGAAAAACGACGACGGAGCAGGCAACCTCATACGCCACAAGATAAAGAGCGGAGAGACATTGGGCAGCATCGCCCTCAAGCACAGAGTGACCGTAAAGCAGATAATGAAATGGAACGGCATGCGCAACACTAAGATTCGGGCCGGAAAATATCTGAAGATATACAAGTAGAGTACATAATTGAGCCATGGACAACTACGAGGAGAAAAAAATGATGGATGAAGAGGCTGCCATCAATTCAGCCTTTCAGGAACTTCTTGACATTTATTTGGCATCGCAACACCGAAAGAAGGTTGAACTTATAACAAAAGCCTTCAATTTCGCCCGTCAGGCACATAAAGGTGTCAGACGTCACAGCGGCGAACCATACATCATGCACCCCCTTGCTGTTGCACACATAGTATGCAAGGAGATTGGACTTGGTTCTACATCTATTTGTGCAGCCCTGCTGCACGACGTAGTTGAGGACACCGACTACACAATTGAGGATATAAGGAACCTTTTCGGCGACAAGATTGCCGAGATTGTAAACGGGCTTACAAAGATTTCGGGAGGCGTGTTCGGTGCCCATGCATCGGAGCAAGCCGAGAACTTCAAGAAACTGCTGCTCACCATGAGTGAGGATATACGCGTAATCCTCATCAAGATAGCCGACCGCCTGCACAATATGCGCACTCTGGAATTTATGCAGGTAAACAAGCAGTACAAAATTGCCGGTGAGACCTTATATATATACGCACCCATTGCCTACAGGCTTGGACTGAGCAAAATTAAGACCGAACTTGAGAATTTGAGTTTCAAATACGAGCACCCCGAAGAGTACGCGCGTATTGAGAAAAAGATTGAAAAGACCCAAAGGGAGCGCGACATTCTATATGCAGAATTCACCCAACCGATATGCGAGCAACTTGACGGGATGGGATTTGACTACCACATAATAGGACGTGTAAAGTCACCCTACTCCATTTGGAACAAGATGCAGAAGAAACATGTTGCATTTGAGGATATATTCGATATTCTTGCAGTGCGCATAATATTCACTCCACGCGAAGGCAAAGACGAAAACAACGAGTGCTTCAACATTTATATTGCGCTGACAAAACTCTACAATGCACACCCCGACCGCTTGCGCGACTGGGTAAACAAGCCCCGCACAAATGGTTACAAGGCCTTGCATGCCACATTCATGAGCCAACGGGGAGAGTGGATAGAGGTGCAGATAAGGAGTGAGAAGATGAACGAGGTTGCAGAAAAAGGAATTGCAGCCCATTGGAAATACAAGAGCCTAGGCGAGACATCCAACGACGACCAACTTGACAACTGGCTGCACACCATAAAGGAGATTCTCGACGACCCGCAACCGAACGCCCTTGATTTTCTTGACACGATTAAGCTCAATCTGTACGCAACAGAGATATTTGTCTTCACACCAAAAGGCGAGATAAAGACAATGCCGCAGAATTGTACAGCCCTTGACCTTGCATACAGCATACATACATTCCTTGGCAACCACTGCATCGGCGCAAAGGTAAACCACAGATTGGTTCCCATGAACCACCAGTTGAAGAGTGGAGACCAGGTTGAGATTCTTACCTCAAATGCCCCTCGTGTAGAGGAAAGTTGGCTCTCGTTTGTTACCACAGCCAAGGCCCGAGCAAAGATACAGGCAACGCTTCGTCGCCAACAAAGAATCCTTCAGCGTGAGGGAGAAGAGAAACTAAACCGTTTCCTTGAACAGGAAGGTTTGAACAATTACGCCGGAAATATAGAAAAGTTGTGGAAAAGGCACAAACTGAAGGACCGCGAAGAACTTCTCACTGCTATAGGCAACGGAACAGTAGTTCTGGACAGCGACGACAAGGATGCCCTGTTAGGAAACAAGAAATTCAGTTTCCAATCATTCTTCTCATTCAACCGCGACAAGAAAAAGGAAGAGAACGAGATAACACGATTTGAAAATATTGACCGCAAACAGGCAATCAACCTTACCGAAGAGAACCTGAAGAACAACTTCATCATAGCCGATTGCTGTCATCCCATTCCCGGAGACGATGTTCTTGGCTACTACGACGAGGAGAAGCATATTGTTATACACAAGCGCAATTGCCCGGTGGCAAACACTCTGAAGAGCAGCCACGGCGATAGGATTCTTGCCGCCAAATGGGAGACACACAAACAACTGTACTTTGCTGTACCAATTCAAATTAAAGGCATTGACGACATGGGAGTATTGCATGAGATAACAACAATCATTTACCAACAACTCAATGTCAATATTCAGAAGATGCACATTGAGAGCAACAACGGTATCTTTGAGGGCACATTCTGGATAAACGTGCACGATGTTGAGGATGTGAAGAACATCTGCGAGAACCTTAAAAAGATAAACAACATAAAGACTATTGCCCGAATCGGGTAAATGATTTTGTCCAGATAACAAAAAAGCGGAAAACACATGTTTTCCGCTTTGCTCTTCAGGTAGGACTTGAACCTACGACCCCCTGATTAACAGTCAGGTGCTCTAACCGACTGAGCTACTGAAGAATATGTAGAGTCCATTAAAAAAGCGAGACCTCTGCCCGCTTGCTCTTCAGGTAGGACTTGAACCTACGACCCCCTGATTAACAGTCAGGTGCTCTAACCGACTGAGCTACTGAAGAATGTTGACTCCTTTGTCGTTTGACGTTGCAAAAGTAGTACATCTTTTTATACCATGCAAATTTTTCGGCTTTTTTTTCTGCTAAAGGATAAAAAAAGCAACACAATGATAAAAATATTGCAAAAAAAGCAAAAATCAACAGCAAAAATTAGATATAAAAGAGTAAAAGAGTATCTTCGCGAGTAATTTGAAAACAAGACGTTCTTATGAAAAAAGTATATGGATTCACCCTCTTGTTGTTGACAGCCATGCTGTTTGTCTCACAGGAAAGCAGCGCCGACGACAAGCACAAGTTCCGTTTGGCAAGACAACTGTCAGTGTTCAATGCCATAGTAAAGGACCTGAACCTGTTCTATGTGGACAGTATTATGCCGGACAAGATGATTGATAAAGGCATAGATGCCATGCTCCGCAATCTTGACCCGTACACAGTATACTACCCAGAGGAGAAGAGCGAAGAACTGAAGATGATGACCACCGGGAAGTATGCCGGTGTCGGTTCAATAATAAGGTTCCACACAGGCAAGAACACAACAATCATGACGGAACCCTATGAAGGGATGCCTGCACATAAAGCCGGACTGAGAGCCGGCGATGAAATAGTATCAATAGACGGCGTGAAGGTTGAAGGCATGAGCGTCGACAGCGTCAGCGACAGGCTCAGGGGAGAAGCCGGCACCAAAATATCAATTACAGTTAAACGACCGGGAACGAAGAAAGAACTCACATTCAAGTTCGAGAGGGAAAGCATAGCCCTTCCTGCCATAAGTTACTACGGATTGCATGACGGCGATATCGGTTACATAGCCTTGGAGAGTTTTACCGAGAACTGCGCCAAGGAGATGCGGCATGCCGTAGTTGACTTGAAGAAACAAGGAGCAAAATCATTCATAATAGACCTTAGAGAGAACGGCGGAGGACTGCTCAATGAGGCCGTTGACATAGTCAACCTTTTTGTACCAAAAGGAATGACCGTAGTCACCACAAAGGGCAAGATAGAACAGTCGAACGAGACTTACGAAACCAGACGTGAGCCGATTGATACCGAATCTCCCATAACAGTTCTTGTGAACGGGCAGACCGCATCCGCATCGGAGATTGTCGCAGGAGCGCTTCAGGACCTTGACCGTGCTGTTGTAGTCGGTTCACGCACATACGGCAAAGGCCTTGTACAAAGTACAAGACAAGTTGCCGGGGGAGGGTACCTGAAATTGACAACAGCAAAATATTACATACCGAGCGGACGATGCGTACAGGCACTCGACTACTCACATATCATAGACAACGGAACCACCACGCGCGTACCCGACAGCCTTACAAACATTTTTCATACAGCGGCAGGCCGTGAGGTTCGTGACGGTGGCGGTATACGCCCCGATATTGAGACAAAACCCGAGGAACTATCGACCCTGCTGTATGAACTTATGCAAGACATGTCAATGTTTGACTTTGCCATAGATTTTCATTTGAAGAACAGCGCAATTGCACCTGCAGCGGAATTCGCTATCAGCGATGACACATATAAAGATTTCACAAGTTTCCTCAAATCACGTGGCTTCAAATACAACCTGATAAGCGCAAAAAGGTTCGCGGAATTGAAAAAACTGATTGAGTTCGAGGGATTCGGAGAAATTGCAAAAGATGAGATTGCGGCTCTTGAGAAGAAACTCCAAACGAACCTTGGGCACTCGCTTGAACATTTCAGCGACGAAATAAAGCAGATGCTTGTCATTGAGATTGTAAAGTTGTACTACGGACAGCAAGGAGCCATTGTTGCCGGCCTGCGCAATGACCCGGACATCAAAGAGGCGGTATCAGTTCTCAAGGACACCAAACGCTACGGAAAAATCCTCTCGCCCGAAACAAAGTAAATCCAGACAAAACAGATACTGTTTCTTACTTGTAAAGCCCGACATTCAATTTTCCGTCAGGAAAAGAAATCTGCACCTTTGAGTTGTTGCCCACATTCACAGTGAGAGTATCCCCTGTCCCATGTTCAATGACATGAAGCAATGACTCTTGCGAGAACAGCAATCTCTCGCGCACGGACATTTTCCCGTCTTTGAATATCGTGTCACTAATAAAACGCCTGTTTACCACTACTGTTGTGTCATACATAATACTGCAGGAAGAAAACACCAGACTGTCATCAAAAAGGATATCACACCCCTTGTCTCCATTGTTGCCGGCAAGGGATATAGAATAAGCAAATATTCCCGACTGATTTTTCCTTGATGCCTCATCAATAGCATAATAGGTGAAAAGCACCATTGTGAGTATAAGTACAGCGAAGAAAAAGACGCTGCCGTAGAGAAATCTGAGATTGGACCTTGAACTCCTGTTTACTTTCATGATAGTTTATTTGTGGCGCGAAGATAGCAACTTTTGTTTCTTGATACAAGCAAACTGAAGAATCATAGAAAATATTCATCGAATAATCCATTCTGAAGATAAAAAAGAGCCAAACACTTGCATAGGACAGCAAATATTATTACCTTTGCAATGTATGATGAAGATGAGGGGCCGGCAAGCCCCTCTTTTTTATGATACGGCTATGGATTTTCCAGGAATCATATCATACACTATAATATTTTCAAAGAACTATATGATTGACAGACAACAGGTAATCGATTTGACAAATGAGTGGCTTGCTGACAAAGAGTATTTTTTGGTAGACGTTGCAATCAGCAAGGATGACAAAATCACAGTTGAGATTGACCATGCCGAGGGTGTATGGATTGAAGACTGTGCCGAACTTAGCCGCCATATCGAGAACGGCCTTAGCCGCGAAACAGAGGATTACGAACTTGAAGTAGGTTCGGCAGGCCTGGGCCAGCCGTTCAAGGTGCTTCAGCAATACCAGAACCATATCGGCCTTGAGGTAGAGGTGCTCACCAAGGAGGGCAAGAAACTTAAAGGTATACTCAAAGAGGCTACAGCAGAGGAATTTGTCGTTACGGTGAACAAGAAAGAGAAAAAAGAGGGGGCAAAACGCCCGCAGATTGTTGAGGAAGATATTCATTTCGCCTACGACAGCATAAAGTATACTAAGTATATTATAAGTTTCAAATAAAAAACTGTCTTGATTCATGCCGTCATTAATTACACAAAAGACAGTTTAGACAAGAATAATAAAGAAATTAATATAAACAAAATAGCTTCAAAAATGGCAAAGAAAGAAGAAACAATCAGCCTTCTTGATACATTTCAAGAATTCAAGGAGTCGAAGAACATCGACCGCACAACAATGATTAGCGTACTCGAGGAGAGTTTCCGCAAGGTAATTGTAAACCTCTTCGGCAGCGACGAGAACTACTCAGTCATAGTTAACCCAGACCGTGGTGACTTTGAAATCCAGCGTCGCCGCGTAGTAGTAGCCGACAACGAGGTCAAGGACAGCAACCTTGAGATTTCACTGAGCGAGGCACAGCTCATTGACGACACATTCGAAGAGGGCGAGGAAGTGAGTGAAATAGTGAATTTCGCCGAATTCGGACGTCGTGCAATCCTTAATCTGCGCCAGACACTTGCTTCAAAGATTCTTGAACTTGAGAAAGACAGCCTTTACAACAAGTACAGCGAAAGAATAGGACAGATTGTAAGTGCCGAGGTCTACCAGATATGGAAAAAGGAACTTCTGCTTGTAGATGACGAGGGCAATGAACTGATTCTCCCAAAAAGCGAACAGATTCCAAGCGATTTCTACCGCAAGGGTGACAACGTACGCGCAGTGGTAGCACGTGTCGACAATCAGAACAACAACCCCAAGATTATCCTCAGCCGCACATCCCCAATGTTCCTTGAGCGTCTGTTCGAACTTGAGGTTCCCGAAATAAGCGACGGCCTCATTACAATAAAGAAGATTGCCCGCATTCCGGGAAAACGCGCAAAGATTGCCGTTGAGACATACGATGAGCGCATTGACCCGGTAGGCGCATGTGTGGGTGTAAAAGGTTCACGCATTCACGGTATCGTTCGCGAGCTCCGCAACGAAAATATCGATGTAATACCGTTCACATCAAACACCGAATTGTTCATAAAACGTGCACTCAGCCCGGCAAGAATTCAGGAGATTACACTCGATGAGGAGAAGAGAGTTGCCGATGTAAACCTCAAGAAAGAGGAAGTTTCACTTGCTATCGGAAAGGATGGTCTCAACATCAAACTTGCCAGCATGATTACAGAATACACTATAAACGTATACCGTGAGATTGATGCTCAGCAGGAAGACGACATCTACCTTGACGAGTTTGCCGATGAAATTGAAGAATGGGTAATTGAGGCAATCAAGAAGATTGGCCTTGACACCGCCAAGGCTGTACTTAATGCTCCAAGAGAGGTACTGATTGAAAAGGCCGACCTTGAAGAAGACACTGTTGACCACTTAATCGAAGTTCTCAAGGCAGAATTCGAGGATGAGGAATATGACAACAATGAAGAATAATCCAGGAGCAAGACTGTAGCTTCAAAAAAACGAATCACGAATGAAGATAAGATTAAATAAAGTACAAAAAGAGCTTAACTTAGGCCTGAACACAATTGTAGAATTTCTGCAGAAAAAGGGCTTCGAGATAAAGGAAGACCCTAATGCGGTTGTACCCGAAGAGGGATACAACATGCTCATTGAGGAGTTCAGCGCCGACAAGAAAGCCCGAATGCAGTCCGACAAATTCACCCAGGAGCGTCAGAACAAGGATAAGCCTAAGGCAACCGTAACCATAGAAGAGCCCAAAAAGGAGAATATTGATACAAAGAAAGCCGTTGCTGCAGAGCCCAAGAGTATCGAACTCCCTAAGGCAAGTCCTGTAACCAAAGAAGAACCCAAGAAAGAGGAGATAAAAATAAAGGTTACAGGAAGAATTGACCTTGATGCCCTGAACAAGAAGAAAGAGGAGCCCAAGAAAGAGGAGGCCCCTAAAGAACCTGTCAAGGAGGTGAAGATAGAGAAGCCGGAACCTGTGAAAGTTGTAAAAGAAGAGCCTAAAAAGGAAGAACCGAAAAAGGAAGAGCCGCAAGCGCAACTCACACAGATTGACGAGGTTGAAGCACCCAAACTCAACATCATTGGTCAGATAGACCTTTCAGCCATCAACCAGTCGACACGCCCAAAGAAAAAGAGCAAAGAGGAAAAAAAGAAGGAGCGCGAAGAGAAAGACAAGCAACGCGAAGAACTGCGTAAAGCCCAGCGCGAGGCCCAGCGTCAGCAGAATGGGGGAAGCGATGGCGGCGACAAGAAGAAAAAGCGCCAGCGCATAAACAGTCAGCGTGTCGATATTAACGATGTCAATAAGGAGAACAGCGGTGGCGACAACAAGGACTGGAGTGCCAACCGCAATAAGGGCAGCAATAACCCTTCACAGGGCAGTCGCAAGGATCGCGACCGCCAGCACAAGCGCTTTGACAAGAGCGATGTCAGCGAAGAGGATGTATCAAAGCAGATAAAGGAGACACTCGACCGCCTGACCAACCGCGGCAAGGGCAACAAGTCGGCAAAGTACCGCAAAGAGAAGCGTGACATGGCCGCCGAACGCCAGATGCAGCAGATGAGTGAGGAAATGGAACAGAGCAAGGTGCTGCAACTCACTGAGTTCGTAACAGCAAACGAACTTGCAAGCATGATGAACATCTCCGTTACACAGGTCATTGCAACATGCATGAGCATAGGCATGATGGTATCTATCAACCAACGCCTTGATGCCGAAACTATCAATATTGTCGCCGAGGAATTCGGTTACACGACTGAATATGTCAGTGCAGAGGTTGCCAATGCCATTGAGGAAGCCGAGGATACTGAAGAAGACCTTGAACCACGCGCACCAATCATCACCGTGATGGGACACGTTGACCACGGCAAGACTTCATTGCTTGACTATATACGCAAGGCTAACGTCATTGCAGGCGAGGCCGGTGGCATTACGCAGCACATTGGTGCATATAATGTGAAAATGGAAAGCGGCAAGCGCATCACATTCCTTGACACCCCGGGTCATGAAGCCTTTACTGCCATGCGCGCACGCGGTGCCAAGATTACCGATATTGTAATCATAATCATTGCGGCCGACGACAGCGTGATGCCACAGACAAAGGAGGCCATAAACCATGCCATGGCTGCAGGTGTACCAATTGTTTTCGCATTCAACAAGTGCGACAAGCCAACTGCAGACCCCAACAAAATCAAGGAAGAACTTGCAAACCTCAATATGCTTGTCGAGGACTGGGGCGGAAAATACCAGTCACAGGAAATTTCCGCAAAGAAAGGTATGGGTGTAGAGGAACTCATGGAAAAGGTGCTGCTTGAAGCAGAACTTCTTGATCTCAAGGCAAATCCCAACCGTAAGGCAACTGGTTCAGTAATAGAGTCTACACTTGACAAGGGTCGCGGATATGTAGCGACCGTACTTGTACAGAACGGAACACTCAAGGTGGGCGACATTGTTGTAGCCGGTACACAATGGGGTAAGGTAAAGGCAATATTCAATGAGCGCAACCAGCGTATCAAGGAGATTCGCCCTGCAGAACCAGCACTTATCCTTGGCCTTAACGGCGCTCCGGCAGCCGGTGACACATTCAACGTTGTTGACAGCGAACGCGAAGCACGTGAAATCACAGGCAAGCGTGAGCAGTTGCAGCGTGAGCAGGGCCTGCGCACACAGAAGATGCTTACACTTGACGAGGTCGGCCGCCGCATTGCACTCGGAAACTTCCAGACACTCAACATCATTGTCAAGGGTGACGTGGACGGTTCTATTGAGGCACTCAGCGACTCGCTCATCAAACTATCTACCGAGACAATCCAGGTGAACGTGATACACAAGGCCGTAGGCCAGATTTCGGAGAGCGATGTAAGCCTTGCTGCCGCATCGGACGCAATCATCGTAGGTTTCCAGGTGCGTCCTTCTGTGACAGCACGCAAGGTGGCAGAAAACGAAGGTGTCGACATACGCATCTACTCAATCATCTACGATGCCATAGAAGAGCTAAAAGCCGCTATGGAGGGCATGCTTGCTCCTATTGTAAAGGAGGAAATTACCGCTACAATAGAGGTGCGCGAGACATTCCACATAAGCAAGGTTGGTACTGTAGCCGGATGTATGGTACGCGAGGGTAAGGTAAAGCGCACCGACCGTGCACGCCTCATCCGCGACGGTATTGTCATACACACCGGTTCGCTTGCAGCCCTCAAACGTTTTAAGGAGGATGTAA
Organism: Bacteroidaceae bacterium; assembly: GCA_045588345.1. Taxonomy (GTDB): domain Bacteria; phylum Bacteroidota; class Bacteroidia; order Bacteroidales; family Bacteroidaceae; genus HGM04593. The sequence goes on along the minus strand of JAZNDZ010000041.1, from coordinate 28,544 downwards.
AGGAAGTCGGCACTAACTTTGAATGTGGTATCAGCCTTGTATCACAGGACGACATCAAGGTTGGTGATATCATCGAGACATTCGTAGAGGTTGAAGTTAAGCAGAAACTTTAAGCAATGAATGTACTTGACATTATTTATATCGTAGCAATAATTGTTGCATTGATTACCGGATATAAGACCGGGCTGTTAGAGAAGTTCTCTTTGACTGTCGGAATCATTTTCGGTCTGTTCAATGCAACGGTATTGCGCGAGGAAGCAAGCAAGGTAATATTTGAAGCTACCGGTTGGGATGAAATTGTCACCAATATCGTCGCATTTGCATCGGTATTGATTATTACCATTGTTGTTATAAAATTACTTGCATACGTGCTGACACACTTTCTCAATGCCATTCATCTTGGAATAATAAACCGTGTAGCCGGAGCATTGCTGTCGGCATACATAATGGCAGTCATTGTCACAGGAGTTGTTGATATATCAACAATGATTGCTCCGGACAATGGCATAACCGGACAAACAGCACTGCAAGAATCTTTGTTATATGACAAGATTGTAAAAGGCATTTACAAGGATAGTTTGATGAAACTTTTTTAGTCCACGGGATTGATAAATGAAGAAGAAGGACAACATACTAAAAAAGATAGCCAACAAGGCATACGAATTCGGATTCGTAAGCAAAATAAAAACCGAGATAATTGAAAGCGGACTCAACGAGGATGTCATAAGACTCATTTCAAAGAAGAAGGATGAGCCTTCATGGCTTCTTGAGTTCCGGCTCGAGGCCTACAAGCATTGGCAGACATTGAAAATGCCTACGTGGGCACACTTGAATATTCCCCCTATCGATTATCAGGCAATCTCATACTATGCCGACCCACTCAAGAAGAGCAAAGAAAAGAATAAGGAGATTGACCCGGAATTGATGAAAACCTTCGAGAAATTGGGTATTCCGCTGGAGGAACGGCTTGCGCTTAGCGGCACTGCAGTCGATGCTGTCATGGACTCAGTATCAGTCAAGACCACCTTCAAGGAAGAACTTAAAGAGAAAGGTATAATATTCTGCTCGATGAGCGAGGCGGTGCGTGAATATCCCGACCTTGTACAGCAATATCTTGGCACAGTAGTCAATTATCGCGACAATTTCTACGCTGCACTGAATACCGCAGTATTCAGTGACGGTTCTTTTGTATATATCCCTAAAGGAGTCCGCTGCCCCATGGAACTTTCGACGTATTTTCGCATTAATGCCGCAAATACCGGGCAGTTCGAGCGTACACTGATAGTTGCCGATGACGACAGCTACGTATCATACCTTGAAGGATGCACGGCACCCATGCGCGACGAGAACCAGTTGCATGCCGCAATTGTTGAAATTGTGGTAAACAACAATGCCGAGGTCAAATACAGTACTGTACAGAACTGGTACCCCGGCGATGCCGAGGGTAAAGGCGGTGTATACAACTTCGTTACCAAACGTGGCGATTGCCGTGGCAGAAACAGCAAACTCTCTTGGACGCAGGTCGAGACCGGTTCGGCAATAACGTGGAAATATCCGAGTTGCATTCTGCGCGGAGACAACTCGCAAGGCGAGTTTTACTCTGTTGCACTGACCAACAATTTTCAGCAGGCCGACACAGGAACAAAGATGATTCACCTTGGCAAGAACACAAGGAGCACAATCATAAGCAAAGGAATATCGGCAGGCAAGAGCCAGAACTCGTACCGCGGACTGGTACGAGTGAGCAAGAATGCCGACGGTGCCCGCAACTACAGCCAATGCGACTCACTGTTGCTGGGTGACAAATGCGGCGCACACACCTTCCCCTACATGGATATACACAATAACAGCGCAGTGATAGAGCACGAGGCCACAACATCGAAGATTTCCGAGGACCAGCTCTTCTACTGCAACCAACGAGGCATAGGTACAGAAGAGGCTATCGGGCTTATTGTCAACGGATATGCCAAGGAGGTACTGAACAAACTGCCTATGGAATTCGCCATAGAGGCACAGAAACTGCTGAGCGTATCGCTTGAAGGTGCCGTAGGCTGATATAATTGAAGAATATATGGATAATTTGTTAGAGATAAGAAACCTTCATGCCACAATAGACGGCAAAGAGATATTGAAAGGAATTGACCTTACCGTAAAAGCCGGTGAGGTACACGCCATAATGGGCCCCAACGGGTCGGGCAAGAGCACGCTCAGCAACGTGCTTGTGGGACACCCCGCATATACTGTTACAGAGGGTGAGGTATACTATAAAGGAAAGAACCTGCTTGAACTCTCTCCCGAGGACCGCAGCCACGAGGGACTGTTCTTGTCGTTCCAGTACCCGGTAGAGATACCCGGTGTAAGCATTACAAACTTCATGCGCGCAGCAATAAATGCCAAGCGCCAGTATCTGGGACAAGAACCGATGAACGCCACCGAATTCCTTAAGATGATGCGCGAGAAGCGTGCACTCGTGAACCTTGACAGCAAACTTGCCAACAGGTCCGTAAACGAAGGTTTCAGCGGAGGCGAGAAAAAACGCAACGAAATATTCCAGATGGCAATGTTGGAGCCGACACTCAGCATACTTGACGAAACCGACTCCGGACTTGATATTGATGCCCTTCGCATTGTTGCCGAAGGCGTGAACAAACTCAAGAGAGAAGATACATCAAGCCTGGTCATTACACATTACCAAAGACTGCTTGACTACATAAAGCCCGATATTGTACACGTACTGTACAACGGCAAAATAGTAAAGACCGCCGGTCCTGAACTTGTAATGGAACTTGAGGAACGCGGTTATGACTGGATTAAAAACGAGAACCCGCAATGAGTCAGGAACAGGAGTATATTGACATATTCGAACAGAACAGGACACTCATCGAAGAACCCTGCGCGCAGTTGCTCAACAAGGCACGCGGCAAGGCCGTCGTACAGTTCAAGGCAATGGGGTTTCCAAGCATAAAAGACGAGAATTGGCTTCACAGCAATGTTGCCAAACAGTTCTCAGTCAATTATGGAATGAACCTGGGACGTGTACCTGTCACGGCAGACATGCACAGCATTTTCACTTGTGACGTGCCTAATCTCAAGACACATCAGGCATATATTGTCAATGACACATTCAAAAGCGGGAACAATGCAAAGAAACTGCCCCAAGGTGTGATTCTTGCCGGTTTGAATGAGATTGCCGAGAGTAATCCATCACTCCTTGAGCCATACTACAATGCTCTTGCACAGCAAGGAGACAGTATTGCACAGTTCAACACAATGTTTGCACAGGACGGTCTTCTCCTTTACATACCCAAAAACACTGCTGTAGAGGAAACAATTCAGGTTGTCACCCTTCTTCAGGCAAATGTCGAAATGCTTTCAAACCGCCGCATTCTGGTCATTCTGGAAGAGAACAGCAGTGCCAGCCTGCTCATCTGCGACCACTCCGCAATGGAAAAGCAGACACTCTCTACACAGATTACAGAGATTTTTATCGGACGTGGCGCAAGTCTTGACCTTTATGAATTGGAAGAAACCGCGCACAATAATACCAGACTGGGGCATCTTTTCGTGCGGCAGGAGGCTGACAGCCATTTTAACCACAGCAACATAACCCTGACAAACGGTTTTACACGCAACTATGTAAACGTGTCGCTTGAGGGCAAAGGTGCCGAAACGGCAATTAACGGACTGGTCATCGGTGACAGAAACCAGCACACCGATAACCGCACACTTGTTGACCACAAAGTATCTCATTGTACCAGCAATGAACTCTACAAGTATATCCTTGATGAACACTCAACCGGCATTTTTGCAGGAAAAATGCTCATACGCCCCGATGCACAGCAGACCTGTTCGCAACAGACCAACCGCAATCTGTGCCTCACGAGCGATGCACACATGTATGCACAGCCACAATTGGAGATTTATGCCGACGATGTAAAGTGCAGTCACGGTTCAACAGTGGGACAACTCGACGATAATGCCCTGTTCTACATGCAGCAACGAGGCATACCAGCCGAGGAGGCACGACATCTGCTCATGTATGCCTTTGCAGGCGAAGTGATTGAGAATATCAAGATTGAAGCATTACGCGACAGGTTGCACATGCTCGTGGAAAAACGTTTGCGCGGCGACCTCAACCATTGCAAAGGCTGCTTACTCTGCAAATAAGAAACAAACCGCTTTAGAATTTTACTTTACAGATTTCAGTTCCAAAGATGCTCAACCCTGAAGAAATACGCAAGGAATTCCCCATACTTAAGCGCGTGGTACACGGCAAGCCTCTGGTATACCTTGACAATGCGGCAACAACACAGAAACCGCAATGCGTCATTGATGCCCTGAGTGAGGTATATACCACAATCAATGCCAACGTTCACCGTGGGGTACACCGACTTTCACAAGAGTCAACCGAGGCTATGGAACAGGCTCGACACACTGTTAAGAAATTCATTGGCGCTACACACAGCCACGAAATAATATTCACCCGCGGAACTACAGAGAGCATTAACCTTGCAGCATCATCGTTCGGGGGAACGTTCCTCAAAAGCGGTGATGAAATCATTATATCTGCCATGGAGCACCACAGCAACATTGTGCCATGGCAACTGCTGCGTGACCGCATAGGCATAAACATACGCGTAATTCCACTCACAGCCCAGTACAGCCTGGACATTGACGCATACAGCAAGCTGTTCAATGCAAAGACCAGGCTTGTGAGCATTGCACATGTATCAAACCTGCTTGGTGTAACAAACCCTGTAAAGAAGATTATTGACATTGCCCACAGGCACAATGTTCCGGTACTTGTTGACGGTGCACAGAGTGCCCCACACATAAAGGTTGACATGCAGGAACTCGATGCAGATTTCTTCGCCTTCAGCGGACACAAGGTGTATGCCCCCACAGGCATCGGAGTGCTCTACGGAAAAGAAAAATGGCTGGATACAATGCAGCCCTACCATGGAGGTGGCGAGATGATAAAAAGTGTCACTTTTGAAAAGACCACATACAACGAACTGCCATACAAGTTTGAGGCCGGTACACCCGACTATGCAGGTATCATAGCATTGGGTAAGGCACTTGAGTGGGTCGAGAGCAAGGGTATCGTAGATATCGCATTACATGAGCAGATGCTCACACAATATGCTGTAGAGCAATTGCAAATGATAGAAGGCATGCGTATATTCGGGAAGCCAGACGGTGCTGCCATATCTTTCCTTGTGGGTGACATACACCCGGCCGACATGGGCACAATTCTTGACCATTTAGGAATAGCAGTGCGCACAGGACACCATTGTGCCCAACCGTTGGTTGAACTTTTGGGCATAACGGGCACCGTACGCGCATCGTTTGCCGCATACAACACAAAAGAAGAAGTCGATACACTTGTCAGAGGCATAGAAAGGGCAGCCATGATGTTCAGATGAAAATGAGGGAAAAATGTTGAAACCATACCAGACAGAAGGTGTAATAGAAGCAGGTTGCGATGAAGCCGGACGCGGTTGCCTGGCCGGTGACGTTTATGCAGCGGCAGTAATACTGCCACCTGATTTTACGAACGGCTTGCTGAATGACTCGAAACAGTTGACCGAAGCCCAGCGATACCAGTTGCGCGAAGTTATAGAACGCGAAGCCGTAGCATGGTCTGTCGGCATAGTCACGGCAACAGAAATTGACAAATTAAATATACTGCGTGCCTCCATTCTTGCCATGCACCGTGCAATTGATGGACTGAACAAACGTCCGGAGCATCTTCTGATAGACGGGAACAAGTTCACTCCCTACCCCGGCATAACACACAACACGGTTGTAAAAGGCGATGCCACATACATGAGCATAGCAGCAGCATCAATACTTGCAAAGACCTACCGCGATGACTACATGATGCGTATTGCCAAGGAGTACCCTATGTATGACTGGCAAAGCAACAAGGGCTATCCGACAGCCAAGCACCGCGCAGCCATACGCGAACATGGCACAACACCCTATCACCGCATGACATTCAATCTGCTGGGTGAGGAACCAAAACAGTTAGAATTGTCCTTCGAATAATCCTGTATCATCTATCTTTGGAGTTTGAAAACAAACTCCAAACCACCGCCGGTTGCATTGCGAGCCGATATTGTGCCGCCATGTAACATAACCGCATTCTTGACTATCGCAAGACCAAGACCTGTTCCGCCCAATTTGCGGCTACGCCCTTTATCTACGCGATAAAAACGTTCAAAGATGCGTGAAAGATGTTCATTAGGTACACCGGTGCCATTATCTGAAAATGTAAAATAACAGTACTGCTCATCACTGCGGAAGCAGGCTATCCTGACAACCGTATCACGCCCTGCATAAGTCATTGCATTGTCCACAAGATTGCGGAAAATGGAATACACCATTGATGGGTCGGCATTTATTGTCAATGTAGGAGACAAGTCATTTTCAGCACTCATTCCAAGGGCGCTCATCTTCTCGTTCACCTCTTGCAGTAAACCGGCAACCAGTTGGTAAAGGTTTACTGGTTCCTTGTTCACACGCTGGACAGCACTTGTCATCTCATTGAGTTGGGAGATATCCTGTACCAGAGAATTGAGCCTGCTGCTTTGGCTGTAACAACGGTCAAGGAAGTGCATCAGTTGCTCATTGTTGAGATTATCGGGATAGTTCTGCAGAATTGTCTCAAGATAACCCTGTATACTGCATACCGGAGTTTTGAACTCGTGCGCGATGTTCTGCGTCAACTGCCTTTTCATGCGTGACTGTTCTTCAACTGCAGTGACATCATTAATAGAAAGCTCAAAACCCTTGTCACGGAGCAGAACACAGCGCAGGTCAAAGATACGCCCCGAGAGTTCGATTGTCTCAGTCAGCATGGTTTCACGCACATTGTTGTTCATGTATCCATCGTTGTCTATAAAGCGCCATATTCTTGAGAACTCCGGTTGCCACAGGATACCCTCGACCTTGGCAAGATGCTTAGATGATATAAAATCGGCATATTCGCTGAACAGCGGATTGGCAAAGACCAAGCGACGCTTGGAATCGAATATCGCCACACCTTCATTGGCAGTACGGAGATGTAGCAGAAGCTGCTGGGTTGCAAACTCGGCACCGCCGGCCTGCTTCACAATGCGGTATATGAGCAAGAGCACCAATACTATTATGACACCGGCTACAAGCAGGAATATGATGTCCTCGGTACGTTCGGTATCAAGCGCGAACTCGTATGGCATTGAACTACGTACCACAAATTCATATTCAGGATAAAATGTTGCCACATAGAAATACTCCTCGTTATGCAATGACGACAAACGGCGCACCTCGTAACCGTATCCGGTGTTCAAAGCCTGTATGAACTCCGCACGTGCTGCATGATTCTCCAGCGTGCCGCCTTCGGGCAATGAAGAATCAAAAATGACCTCGCCGTCTGAGGCATCTATGAGCGTAACACGCAGGTCGCGCTTGTCATAATGTGAAACATAACGCTGTAGATAGAGAGCGCAGGAATCATTGAATACATTGTCTCCACGAATGCGCATAAGGTCGTACACACTCTCATTGATATTGCGCATAGCCTCTTGCTGATGCTTCACGGCAAGGTTCTTCTCCTTCTGGCTGTAGTAATAGAGAAACGAAGCCATAAGCAGCACAAGCAGCACCATGACCGGCAAGAAGAAACGTGCAAAGAACCTATTCATTATTTTCCATATTGAAACAATAACCGTAACCGCTGCGCGAAACAATATTGTTGGCGTAACATCCCAGTTTCTTGCGAAGACGCGCCATATTCACGTCTATGCTGCGCTCAAGAACATTCACATCATCGGGCCACACACGCGAGAGAATCTCCTCGCGCGAGTACACCCTTCCGGGCTTACGCATGAGCATAAAGAGCACCTCAAACTCCTTTTTCGTAAGGGCAATATCTACCCCTGCTATATACGTACGCTTGGTTTCAGGATTCAGCAGCAAATCATTATATACGATATTGCCCGCATCGGGAAGTTGAGGTTGCGGAGCGGAATTGCGCCTTAAAACAGCTTTCACGCGTGCCTGAACCTCACTGATGCGGAAAGGTTTGCAGATGTAATCATCGGCACCTACATTAAAGCCTGTGAGCAAATCGTTCTCGCCCGTTTTTGCCGTAATGAAAATTATTGGTGTAGAAGAACATTGCGGCATTTTCTTTATTTGTGCAGCAAGTGAAAAACCACTCATGTCATCCATCATCACATCAAGCAGAAAGAGGTCATAGCAATGTAAGGGCAATGCAAGAGCCTCTTCACCGGAGTTTGCAGTGTCAACAGCATAGCCGCTATTCTCAAGATTAAACTTGAGAATCTCACAAATATCCATTTCGTCATCAACGACCAGTATGCGTGTCATGGTTCTTGGTAAATAATTATTCAAAACTGCGTAACAAGGCTATCTCATCGGCCCAACGGCTTTCATCCGGTGTCTCCAATATTATCGGTATATTGTCGAAACGTGTATCCTTCATGAAACGTTTGAAAAAATCAAGCCCGAGCAACCCAATTCCCACATTGTCGTGACGGTCGACACGTGAACCTAAAGGTTTTTTGGTATCGTTCAGATGTATTCCCTTGAGGTACTCCAGACCTATCACACTGTCAAGTTGAGCGAACGCACCCTCATAATCACCTACTATGTCATAGCCGGCTGAGTAGAAATGACATGTATCAATACAGAAACCAACACGGCTCTTGTCGTCTACACGGTCAATTATATAACGTATCTCTTCGAGCCTGTTGCCGACATTGCTGCCCTGCCCTGCCGTGTTCTCAATGACAGCAGTCACACCCGATGTCCTTGAAAGTGCCAGATTAATGTTCGCCGCTATCCTGTCAAGACAATCCTCAACCGATATCTTGTTCAAATGACTTCCGGGGTGGAAGTTCAACAGTCTCAACCCGAGTTGTTCGCAACGTTGCATCTCGTCCAGAAAAGCCGCACGCGACTTTTGTATTGCATCCTCATCAGGATTACCAAGATTTATGAGATAACTGTCATGCGGCAATATGAATTCAGGATTGAAGCCGCCTTTTGAACAATTCTCCTTGAACAGTTCTATGCTTTTTGCCGTAAGCGGAGCTGCCACCCATTGACGTTGGTTCTTTGTAAAGAGTGCAAAAGCATTCGCACCCACGGCAGATGCATTCAACGGTGCATTCTCGACACCGCCGCCTGCCGACACATGAGGTCCTATGTATTTCATTTTCCTTGAGTTTCTAATTCTATGTAAAATTAATAAAAAATACCGGCCGAATGTTATATTAAATAATTATTAACACTACGGCCGGTAAAATCAGAGTTTATGCGACACTCAGAGCCTTAAGTCGTCAGCCGGAACCTTGTCTGTGTGCGAAGCGAAGAACTTGTTGCCGCCACGCAATAGGTTACGTACCTCACTAAGCAACTCATGGCTTTCCTGTATTAGATTCAGGTATACAAAATCCATACGGAGACTGCCCTGGCTCTGGTGCAGACGCATGGTCTGCTCCTTGCGCAGATTGGCAAGCGAGTGCTTCAAATGCTTGGCACGTTCCGAAACCTCTTCCGATACAGAGTAGTCACCCGATGCGATAATCTCGTTTATATCTTTCAGCACATTGTAGACATCACGACAATATGGCGAGAATTCCTCAATGTACAGCCTTGAAAGTGGACTGAAACTATTGTCAGCATGTTCCTTCATCGGTTCACCGATACGTGTAAGGGTGTTCAGCATCTGCTGGCAGCTGTTTGTACACAAGTGATACCATGTACTGCGCTCAAATGCAAGTTGCTGGTCAATACGCTGCAGACCGCGGGTCTCGGCACGTCGCTCTTTCTTCATGAATGCTTTCTCCTCGACAATCTTTATCAGAGAACTCTTCAGCGGACGCAGAGAATCCTTTGAGAAAGCCTCGAACATAATTTTGTATGTCTCGGCCGAGAATGAGAGTGTATGAGTAAGCGTCTCGGCAGTATGTCCCTTGAGATTCTCCCATACCTCTTCCTTGTCATCGGACTTGAGTATCACATTCATCTTCTCGTCAACCTTTTCGGCGCTCTTCTTCTTGTTGTAATTGATGTGGCTGCGAATGAGCAGATATATCACAAGAGCAATCATTATGTACATTGCTATCACTCCACCGAAATTCATTACAGTTGATACAAAACCGGCAATAATGAACGCAGCACCGGCGGTAATGAACCAACCGCCCACAACAGAAACTACGCCTGTTACACGGTAGACGGCACTCTCACGTCCCCAAGCACGGTCGGCAAGAGAAGAACCCATACCCACCATGAATGTAACGTATGTTGTAGAAAGAGGCAATTTCAAAGAGGTACCGAGCGCAATGAGCAGACCTGCAAGCACAAGGTTTACCGATGCACGCACAAGGTCAAATGCCACATCTTCACGTTCCTCTAACGGAGCAAAACGTTTGTTCAGCCAGTTCTTCACACCTTGCGGAGTCTTTCGCGAAACAGCATCGACACTCTTGCTTACCACACGCACCATGTTGCGTGCAATTGACGATGTTCCGAACATTTCGTTGCCCTCATCCTGCTGGCTTGAAAGGTCAATTGATGTCTGCAGAACCTTGCGGGCCTTCTTGCTTGTAAAGAGAGAGAACACCATTACAGCACCTGCACCGATAAGGAACCACACAGAAGTAGAAGCCGAACCGTTCAACGAATCCATCATGAACGTATCGACAGCACCCGAACCGTTGACAACAACGTCTTTGAAAGACTCTAAACCAGCCAATGTCACACCAATGAAGTTCACAAGGTCATTGCCTGCAAAAGCCATTGCAAGCGAGAACGTACCCATGAGAACCACCACTTTAAGCACATTCACTTTGCACCAGTGCAGAATCTGCATAAGCACCGTAAAGAAGACAAATGCTCCCAGCAGGAACAAGCCTGTCTCCTCAAACATCACATGCTGTACATCGGCTGGCAGATAAGCGACAAGCGCACTGCCCTTGAGGCCCTTGATAAGCATGAAATATATTATTGCCGTTGTAGCAAAACCGCCATAAACACCTATCTTGCGCCCCAAATGCTTGCGGTAGTGGAATGTGAATATTATACGCGATATCCATTGCACCAACAAACCAAACACGAATGCAATTGCCACAGAAAGAAATATCGATATTACAATTGTCAGTGCCTTGTCCGTGTTGAGCATAGCCAATCCACTGCTGCCGGAGGTTATCAGCGCTGTAACAAAAGAGGCACCAAGCAACTCAAAGACCATTGACACTGTGGTGGAAGTAGGCAAACCCAAAGAATTGAAAAGGTCGAGCAGGAAAACATCGCTGATTACCACTGCAAGATAGATGCACATAACGCTTGAGAAACTGAAGTGGCTGGGGTCGAATATTCCATGACGTGCCACATCCATCATTCCGCTGCTGAAAGCCGCACCTATAAACACGCCCAATGCAGCCACTATAAGCACATGATTTACTTTGGCAGCCTTGGAACCCACCGCCGAACTCAAGAAGTTCACAGCATCGTTGCTCACACCCACATTCAGGTCAATGATAGCAAGTGTGAACATAAAAAGTACGATGAACATATACGATAGTTCAACCGCGCTCAAGTTTGAGACAAAAGAAACAATGTCCATAGTAATTAAATATTTATTTTATGTTTTGCATTCTCAAAGCAATGGCATCGCAAGCAATGGTATCACTCCGCGAATCTTTACAAAACTCGCGCATAATAATTACAGAGCAGTTACAAAATTGTTACAAAATTGTTACAAAAGCAAACCTTGTATTGTAAAAATATAAAAAACGAAAAGGGCAAAAGGGCAAAAGGGCAGAAAGGGCCTAAAAGAGGTTGAAGGGCGAAAAGGCATTGTGTTCTTGATGAATATTTGTTTTTTATATATTCCATTCAGCACATTATAAAAGGCATTTGAACACAGATGAAGTCAAAATTAATTTGAATTGACAAAAAATATACTTTTTCCTTTACATTTTACAAAAAATCTTCTACATTTGCGGAAAATCGCAAAAACGCATGCAGAATTTGTAAATCGCAAAAAGCATACGGTATTTTTGTGAAAAGCCAGTTGTAATATGACCGAGAAGGATAGAATTGTAATTACGGCTTTTGAGGAGAAGCTCTATCGTCTTATCCATGAGCACAAGCAGTTGAAAGAGACAAATCAAGAGTTATCCAAGACTCTTGAAGAGAAAGAGAATTTACTCCAGGAGTTGCGGTTGCGCTGTTCGGCTCTCGAAAAAAGTTACAACGACCTTAAACAGGCCAAGGTAATCTCCCTCACAGCAGAAGGTGTTGACGAGACAAAGGAGAGAATATCAAGGCTGGTGCGTGAAATCGACCGTTGCATCGACTCACTTAAGAAATAGAGACAACCACAGAGAGTTTGCACATGGAAGATAGAGAGTTGGGAATAAATCTTATAATAGACGGCACGTCGTACCCGCTTACCATCAAGGCAAGCGAAGAGCCATACTACCGCAAAGCGGCACAGATAGTAAACGGCAAGCTGTCAACATATAAAGACCTGTTCATGGGCGAAGGAGGTGTCAGAGTGATGACCATGGTAGCCCTGGACATTGCTTTTGACCTGGTGACGCATAACGATGAGGTAGGTTCGGCCGAAGTATTGCACAAGGTAAATGAACTTGCACGCCTCATTGACAGTGCACTTGCAACAAAGAAGTAATTCCCCACCCTACACAGCAGTTTCACGCATTGCAGCATCAATCAGAGCCGGCACAAACGGTGTGCGGCATGTGGTGCAGCGGTGCGTTTTATTATATATTTAAATTATAGTTATATGGATTTTACAACAGCATTAATCATTGGGTTGGCAGCCGGAGCCTTAATCGGTTTCATAAGCCAATATCTGATAAACAGATTCGGGCTGAAAGCCAAGTGCAAGCGCATTATCGATGACGCGCACAAGGAGGCCGAAGTAATCAAGAAGAACAAACTGCTCGAGGTCAAGGAGAAATTCCTCAACAAGAAGGCCGAACTCGAAAAAGAGATTTCGCAACGCAACAACAAAATTCAGCAGACCGAGCACCACCTGAAACAGCGTGAAGTACAGTTGAATCAGCGCAACGAAGACCTTCAGCGTCGCAAGAACGAACTTGACACGCTAAAAGAGAATGTCGAGGCACAGAAAGGTGTTCTTGAGCGTAAGCAAGAGGAACTTGACAAACTCCATGCACAAGAGCGTGAGAAACTGGAGGCAATCAGCGGCTTGTCTGCCGAAGAAGCAAAAGAGCGCCTTGTCGAGTCACTCAAGGAAGAGGCAAAATCACAGGCCGCATCATACATCAACGACATAATTGACGATGCCAAGATGACCGCCAACAAGGAGGCCAAGAAAATTGTCATCCAAACCATACAGCGCGTTGCCACTGAAACAGCCATTGAGAACTCTGTGACAGTATTCCACATTGACAACGACGAGATGAAAGGTCGCATCATTGGCCGTGAGGGACGCAATATCCGTGCCCTTGAGGCTGCCACGGGTGTAGAAATCGTGGTAGACGACACCCCGGAGGCTATTGTGCTGAGCGCATTTGACCCGGTTCGCCGCGAGATTGCCCGCCTCGCCCTTCACCAACTTGTTGCCGACGGACGTATTCATCCGGCACGTATTGAAGAAGTAGTAGCAAAGGTCAAGAAACAGATTGAAGAGGAGATTATAGAGACAGGAAAGCGCACCACCATTGACCTTGGTATCCACGGCATGCACCCCGAACTTATACGCATAATCGGAAAGATGAAGTACCGTTCATCATACGGGCAGAACCTTTTGCAACACGCACGCGAGACAGCCAACCTCTGCGCCGTAATGGCAGCGGAACTTGGGCTCAACCCCAAGAAGGCAAAGCGTGCCGGTCTATTGCACGACATTGGCAAGGTACCCGATGAAGAGACCGAACTGCCACACGCAGAATACGGTATGAAGATTGCCGAGAAGTATAAGGAAAAACCCGATATCTGCAATGCTATCGGTGCCCACCACGATGAGGTAGAGATGACAAGCCTCATTGCTCCGATAGTCCAGGTGTGCGATGCAATTTCAGGTGCACGCCCGGGTGCACGCCGCGAGATTGTGGAAGCATACATAAAGCGCTTGCACGACCTTGAGCAGTTGGCAATGTCATACCCCGGCGTAACAAAGACCTATGCAATTCAGGCAGGCCGTGAACTGCGTGTAATAGTAGGTGCCGACAAGATTGACGACAAGCAGACCGAATTGCTGTCGGGTGAAATTGCAAAGAAGATACAGGACGAGATGACATATCCCGGACAGGTAAAAATCACAGTTATACGCGAAACACGTGCCGTAAACTACGCACGATAAGAAATGCGAACACATTGCCAATAGCGGGCGGCCATGGCCGCCCGCTATTGGCAATTATGCAGTGAACGATTGCTACAGAAAGCCGTTGTAGCAAAAGCACACACTGTTAATTAGCAATAATTAACAATAGCACATATATGCATTAAAGTTTTTTTACTATTTTTGCGCTTATTACACATTGTAAATAAAACACCATAAAATAGCATTTATTATGAGAACTTTCCTACTTGCAATAGCGCTTGCATTCATGTCAAGCATTGCTGCACAAGAGATTCAGCCAAAGAACATAAAACCCATAATACATTTTGCCGGTTGGAGCAAGGCCGACGATGTCAGCAAGGATGACTATGACAATATCGCCAAGCGTATTGCCGCATTCTTCGTGAATGGCGGAAGATGCCATGTTCCAAGCCAGAACGAGGACGAAGTCTTCACTGCAGAAGATTACCAATATATCGTATCTGTGTCAATAACCAAAAGTCAAGGCAAAAGCAGATATCAGGAGAGGAAAGAGAAGAAGTACAAAAAGGTAAAGAAGAACGGCAAAACCGAGTACGAAGAATACGAAGAGACCATAAAAGAGACTATCTACACCCATAACGTAGACGGCAGAATCAAATTCATGTCACAACTTGACAATAAAGTAATAGCAGAATACAGCCTTGACAGAACCGGCGAGTACACCGACAAGATGGTAGACGGCAAATGGGAAAAAGGTGAGGGATACTCAAAAGAGGCTGCAAAGAATGACGCTTTCAGCAGTGTATATTATTGTGTAAGAGCTATAATATTTGAATTGTTCCCGGTAGAAGCCAACCTTCTCCCTTATGATTACACAGAAAAAGGCAAGAAAATTACCAAGGTAGGAATTGATGTTGGTGACAACCTCATCAAGAAAGATATGGACTTCAAAATCATGGTTCCCATTGTAAAGTTCGGTGAAGTCACCTATGAATGCATCGGATACATGACAGCAGAAACAGTATTGGACAAAGTCACAGAATGCGATGTCACCAAAGGACAGACAAAACTCAAGACCCGTTCAAGACTTGGCGAAGAGATGAAAGAGTACAAAAAACGCTTAAAGAAAGACCCAGACAACCCATACCCGATAAAAGCCGTGCTTGTAACCTACAGCAACATTCAAGGATTAGGCGAATTTTTCTAACTGAGTTAAAACAAAGACAAGCAATATTATGAAAAGAATCTTATTGACATTATTGCTGTTTGCAGCATTCATTACACCATCGTTCTCGCAAGAGTACCTTGAAATAGTTTCTTTGGTATCGGATAATGGAGAACACGCGACATTCACCTCTGTTGGCTGTGCAAAAAGCAAATCGGATATGGAGGAAAACGCCATCAAATCACTGTTCCACACCTTGCTGTTCAAAGGTGTAGAGGGAGTGAACAACGGTTTCCCTCTTGTCAATAAGCCCAACATCCTGTATACCGAACAGTTCTTCAACGAGAAGGAGCGTTACGTCAGTTTCACATTCATCGACGATGTGGAAAAACTTGGTTCTGTACACAAGGCAGCTGACGGCAAAAACCAGCGCACGTTCAAAATCAAGATAAAGTTGAAAGAACTCATCGCCGATGTCGTGCGCAGTACAGGCCAGACAGTAGACCCCACGCCAAAGAGAACCCCTAAAATCATTGTTGTACCTTTCATTGAAAACAAGAAAAAGGAGACATACGCAAGTGTCCTCAACAACGATTTTGACATGCGAGTGGCATGCGCCGAGGTTCAGAAAGGATTCAATAGTCTTGACATTGAGACTGATGACATTCTTGCTATTATCCAATCAACAGAGAAACGCGGAAATTTTGAAAGGAATGCAGCCGACTCCAATGACAAGCAACTGCTTCTGATGTCCGATGCCGATGTATATGTTGAGGTAGATTTGCAAAAAGAAGAATCGAACAGAGGAACAACTATTTCGCTCAGACTCATCGCCAAAGAAACCGCAACCGGAAAAGTATGGGCAACACAGAACAGTTGGGCCGGCCCGAGCAAGGCCGAGGTGAGCATACTCTGTGCCAAAGCAGCGAAGTCACAGATGGAATCATTCTGCGAGCAGATTGTCAACGCCTACAACGACCCCGTGAGAGGAAACATCCAGTTTGCAATAAATGATGACCTCACAGTAACCATGCGTGATAGGTGCAAGAGCGGGAAAAGAATATCAATGGCAATTCAGAACTGGCTTGATGATAACGCCGAAAACGGAGATTATACCCCAAGAGGCGTAGGCGACAAGATTGCTACTTTTGACAAGGTACAGTTCCCGATGAACGACAAGAGAGGCAAACGGATGACAACAGAAAAGTTTGCGACAATGCTTGTCGACGACCTGTACGAGCAGCACGGAATCGATTGTGATTACGTAACAGACGGCTACAACATCATCATCACAATCATGAACGTAAAAGAAGACCAATAACACACCTCTAAAATAATGAGCGGAGCGGCCCCAAGGTCGCTCCGCTCATTATTTTAGAAGCCATACTATGCCGACAGATGTTCCACAAGCACCTTTATACCGATAGCGATAAGAATCAGACCGCCCCATAGTTCAGCACGCAGACGACCGGCAAAAGCCTTTCCCGATTTTACGCCTATCCATAATCCCAAAGCAGTCATGAGAGAAGAAACCACTCCAATCGCCACCAAAGGATAGACAAGCGAAGTCACCGTCTGGTATCCCATGCACGAGAAAGAGATTCCCACAGCAAGCGCATCAATGCTTGTGGCTATAGCCAAGGTCAGTATCACCTTGAAACTGCAGGGATTGAAACTTTTATCCTCATCATCCTCAAACGAATCCATTATCATTCGCACTCCAAGGACTCCCAATATACCGAAAGCAATCCAATGGTCGACACACTCAATAAGTTCACGGAACAGTTCCGTTCCCAGCCAGCCCAATAAAGGATTAAGCGCTTGAAAGAGACCAAAGAGCAGCACCATGGCAACCATCTGCCTTGGCATGAACCTCTTGAATATTATACCGCTCGCCATGGAAACAGCAAAGCAATCCATTGCAAGTGCAAGTGCCATAAGCCATATTTCAACGTGTGTCATATATTTTAAGAATTAACAGAGCAAAGGTACTCTTTTAAAATCAAAGATTAGTGATACAGAATAGAAAATAAGCATAAGGAACTGTTTACTTCTATGAGAAATTATTTTTAGGGGGGGGGGATTCAGAAACTGTTTCCAAAATCATAAAAAAGCCAAAAGCCGTTGCAGGAACAGAAAAAAGGTACTATCTTCGCGCTTGGAATATACCGGGGCTATCTGGATTTGACAGCGGGTAGAAAAGGTATGTAAGCACGCAGTGCCTCGTTGGTTCACACTATAATCTGAGCCCGCAAACAATTATCTGGCAATAACAATTACGCTCTTGCTGCTTAATCGAAGCATAGTAGATTAGCTTAATCCCTGCACCAGGTGCGGGGACAAGACATCACCCGGACGCTGTTGTTCCGAAGCAATCCGACACGGTGGTGCAGGCAAATCGGGACTAACCGTTGCAGGCCTCGATGCAATGGCGACATTCAAGAGGATAAGGCGCAGGTTGGTTGTCGCGGTCTTGCCTACGCTCGAAAATCTCACCGATGACTAAGCGTGTAGAAAGCATATTGTTTCCCTGTTTGGACGAGGGTTCGACTCCCTCTAGCTCCACAAGAACTTATTACAGAACAGGACTGCTGATTTAATCGGCAGTCCTGTTCTTATATTGCAGCTGAATACAAGACGAGCCTAAAAAGGGCTCAGTAGCAAAAAGATGTGGTTTGCTTTTTCATAGCCGCCAAAAGAACATGAAAGAACGACTACAAGAGGAATACAAGATAACTGATTAAGGGTAAAATTAACCTCAGAACAAGATATTCAAGATAGAAAATAATCGTACATGTACAATATTACCCACACTGAATTTCTACTGAGCCGTAAAAAGCCTATCATTGGACTATTTCACCCTTGACCTGCAGTCATATATACTTAAGGATTCCGTCTTAAAACTCTCAAAGTTGTACAAATTAAGCAACAATAGTCCTTTTTGTTTTGCACTCAAGTTTATTTTGACTAAATTTGCCTGAAACAAAGTAAAAATGCTATGAACAACATCTATCTTAAAAAGATTCCCAAACAGGGATTTGCAACAACACAATCGTCATTGCAACAGTTCGTGCAGCATGTTTACCAAATGCAGCACACCTCTATATTCTTCTGCCTCAGCGGCGAAGCACTCTTTACCATTGACGGGCACAAATACCGTTTCACCCCGGGGCAATTAATCATCTGTCCCATGGGTTCAAGCATACTGCTGCTCGACATCACCAGCGATTTCTCGGCACGCCTTCTTGGCCTCTCCAAGCATATATGGCTTGCGGCCCGCAGCGCCATGAGCCCCGAGGCAATACAGGAGATTGAGTGCTGTACCCACCAGGGCTGCAACACCGAACGCGAGAAGGAATTCGTAATCAACATATTCAAGCAGGTTGATATCATGGATGCCGAGGCAGAGAAGGAGGATAACATGGAGTTCTGCCGCCAAAATATAATCCTTGCCGTAAATTCTCTGTTGCTGTACATGCAGCACATAAGCAAAGAGGACAGCATTAAAGGCAAAGAGCACATCAGTGAAGGCAAGGACAAGGTATTCTATGAGTTCCGCACCATGCTTTCGAAGAAGTTCCGCGACGAGCGTTCGGTACAGTACTATGCCGACATGCTGAAGATTTCGACCCGCCACCTGAATGCCATTTGCCAGCGCACCAGCGGGCAGAATGCAAAAGAGATTATCGACCATTATACAATCATTGAGCTTCAGGTAGCACTCATGTACACCCACAAGAGTTTTCAGGAACTTGTCAGCGAATTCCGTTTCCCCGACCAGAGTTACCTGAACCGTTACTTCAAGCGCCACACAGGATATTCCTTGTCCGAATTCCGCAGCAAAGGAGTAATGGTCGACTGATTATTGCCTTTGAAAAATGAAAAAACATCCTAAAAAAGACCTATAAAAATTTCAAGGAGATAAATTTAAACAACTTTTTAAACTGTTTCTTAACACATTAGGCTTTTTTACATCATTTCTCTAAGGTTTTTATCCAAAAAATCATTTACTTTGTAAAATATTTGCATTCGTGGCAGAATTCAGCCCGTCAAGGTTGGAAAATTCCAGCTGGAACAGCCGCGTTTCACACACAAAAGCAAAGAACAGAATAATATATATAATTATGGCTCAAGAAGATGTATTCAAGAAAGTAGTTGCACATTGCAAAGAGTATGGTTTTGTATTCCCGTCAAGCGACATATACGACGGCCTTGGTGCTGTTTACGATTATGGTCAGATGGGTGTAGAACTCAAGAACAACATAAAGACCTATTGGTGGCAGAGCATGGTGCTGCTGAATGACAATATCGTAGGTATCGATTCGGCAATCTTCATGCACCCCACAATATGGAAGGCATCGGGTCACGTCGATGCATTCAACGACCCCCTCATCGACAACCGCGATTCAAAGAAACGCTACCGCGCCGACGTGCTCATTGAAGAGCAGATTGCAAAGTATGAAGAGAAGATGGAGAAGGAGGCAGCAAAGGCAGCAAAGCGTTTCGGCGACTCATTCAACCGCGAACTTTTCATGGAGACAAACCCCAAGGTACTTGCCGAGAAGACAAAGCGCGATGCCCTGCAGGAGCGTTTCGCCAAAGCCCTCAACGCCATGGACCTGGAGGAACTTCGCCAAATAATCATTGACGAGGAGATTGTATGCCCCATTTCAGGAACCCGCAACTGGACCGAAGTGCGCCAGTTCAACCTCATGTTCTCTACCGAGATGGGGTCTACCGCCGACGGTGCAATGAAAGTTTACCTGCGCCCCGAAACAGCACAGGGTATCTTCGTGAACTACCTTAATGTACAGAAGACAGGCCGCATGCGCGTTCCTTTCGGCATAGCTCAGATTGGTAAGGCATTCCGCAACGAGATTGTTGCACGCCAGTTCATATTCCGCATGCGCGAATTCGAGCAGATGGAGATGCAGTTCTTCGTACGCCCCGGCTGCGAACTTGAGTGGTTCAACAAATGGAAGGAGACCCGCTTGGCATGGCACAAGGCTCTTGGTTTCGGTGACGAGGCTTACCGCTATCACGACCATGAGAAACTCGCTCACTACGCCAATGCAGCAACAGATATCGAGTTCCGCATGCCGTTCGGCTTCAAGGAGGTCGAGGGCATCCACTCACGCACCAACTTTGACCTTGGACAGCACGAAAAGTTCTCGGGCAAGAACATCAAGTACTTCGACCCGGAGACAAACGAAAGTTACACACCGTATGTAATTGAGACATCTATCGGCGTAGACCGCATGTTCCTCAGCATAATGTGCGCATCCTACTGCGAGGAAAAACTCGAGAACGGCGAGACACGTGTTGTACTGCGCCTGCCCGCGGCACTCGCTCCTGTAAAACTGGCAGTTCTTCCTCTTGTTAAGAAAGACGGCCTGCCCGAAAAGGCACGCGAGATAATGAACGAACTCAAGTTCAACTTCAACTGTTATTATGAAGAGAAAGATTCCATCGGCAAGCGTTACCGCCGCATGGATGCCATCGGCACACCATATTGCGTTACCGTTGACCACCAGACACTCGAGGACGGCATGGTAACCTTGCGCGAGCGCGATACCATGGAACAGCGCCGTGTTGCCATAAGCGACCTGCGCAACATCATCCAGGACAACGTAAGCATCACATCACTGTTGAAGAAACTCTCATAAGCAACAAATATGAAAAAATTCAAGATACTCTCTCTCCTTGCTGCAGCACTCCTTGTGTTTGCTGCATGCAGCGAGACCGAGGATACACCGGAGTTCGGCAATTGGGAAAAGCGAAACACGCAGTACATTGACTCCATTGCACAGGTTGCCCGCGCCAATGCCGACGGCAACTGGAAGACATTCCTTGCTATAGGCCTTGACGAGAGCAAGGAGTGGGGCAACGAATACCACGTCTACTGCAAAGTGCTCCAGGCCGGTGACGGAACAGCCAGTCCGGCTTATACCGACTACGTATCGGTAAACTACAGCGGCCGTCTCATTCCGTCAACTACATATCCCCAGGGTTACATATTCGACTCATCATACGAAGGAGAACTTGACCCCTCGTTCGATGTTCCCGCAGAATTCCAGCTTTCAGGCACAGTAAGAGGATTCTCTACCGCAATACAGCACATGGTAGCAGGCACTACAAAAGCCAGCGGCGATATCTGGCGAGTATATATTCCGGCAGAACTTGGATACGGTGCAATAGAAAGTTCCGGAATACCCGCATATTCCGCACTCATATTCGATATTAACCTTGTCTCATTCTCACAGAGCGCCACAACAGAATAAGCCATGATTGAAAAGAAAGATACACAGTTGCAGATTGAACTGAAAGAGGAAATTGCAGAAGGCACATACTCAAACCTTGCCATAATTGCACACTCAACATCGGAATTTGTCATTGACTTTGTACGCATGATGCCCGGCGTAACCAAAGCACAGGTAAAGTCACGCATAGTAATGACCCCGGAACATGCAAAGCGTTTGGCCTTGGCACTGCAGGATAACCTGATGAGATACGAATCGCAGTTCGGCGAGATTCGCCTGCCCGAACGTGGCGGTTACATTCCCGGCACACCTTTCAAAGGAGAGGCATAAGGAACAGGAACAGGAAAGTAGGTGACAGGACACAGGAACGTTACTGTTGCAACTCATTGCAAAACACTATAGGGTGACCCAAAAGTCATCCTATAGTTGTCGGGGTGGGTGAATAAAAAGCTATTCTCACCGCCCCTCAGGTACTTCCTCTTGTCCTACTCCACCTGGCAGTCACTCTTTTCAAGCAGATATACCTGCAGTTTCGCATCATCGTCAAGTTTAACCAGACCAACGGGAGCACCGTCAGAACAAGTCGGTTCACACAAGACAAAATTCCTTCCGTCCAAAGTCATGAATGAACCACACACTTCACTGTTGAAATGAACAGCAGCAAGCATGTGCCCGGGCACCATGACCAAAGCCACGTCAAGCCCCACCAAGTCTCTCACAAGCCTTGAGAACAACACCGCCCTATCCTCGCAATCCGAATATGGATAATAGAGGCTCTCTTCGGCAAAGAACACACGGTCCTCACCCCATATTTCGCTATCATACCCGTACACAAGACCGGTCTGCACTATATTCAGCAGCCTGTTTACCGCATCGACCTCAGACATGCCGTTTATAGCAGCCGCCAGCGCAGGATAAACCCCGTTTCTCACCCTTTCATCCAGTTCAACATTTGCATACATAGCCCAGCGTGTCATCAGATTGTTGCCTATATGTGAAGTCGGATAAGTATCGTAGAACTTCATCAAATTCTCGTTGACAACAACCTCAACAGATACCTCAGGATAATCTTTCGCCGTAATACGCCTTGGTGCACTGGCGTTATAAGCGAAACGCTGACCTCCCTTCACAGCCAACGACAACTCCTGCTCCTTTTCAAACGCAGCCTCACAGATATACATTCTCGCAGGCAGTTCATCTATTCCATAGAAAGCGGTGTTTCCTACTATAAAGGCGTTTCTGTTGTATATCTGCTCTTCACAGGCAAACAACATATATATCTTTCTGTCATCAGTTCCAACCCTGACCTTGTATCCCGACATCATGTACAGGTACGATGCAAACACAGCGGCACTATTCTTGTCACTGCCATAGAGTTTCTTGGCAAAAGCATCAATCAGTTGCAGGTATGCCCAGTCACTCAGGTTCAGTCCTTTTCTCAAGGCAAGACAGTCAAGCAACGTATTATCGTACTTGTTTGCATCCATAGCTTGAATGGCACCGGCAATAGCATTCTCGTCCGTGCCTCTGACAACAACCTTATCTGCAGGGTTGAACCTCGCCTTTACATCGGTACCGAACAAAGTAAAGTAGACATAATCCTCATGCAATGCCGGTATCTCCTTTATTTTAAAGACCGGTTCAGGTTGTGGAGTAAGCATGAGCGGTAAAATGACTTCATCAATAGGCACTTTACGTTCTTCTACAGGTTTCACCCTATCCTCCCGAGGTATCACAACTGGTGGAATAGGAATATCCTCCGGAGCCGGCAACGGGGGTTCACATTCAAATTCCCTCCAAGCCTGACGGACAAACTCAACGTACTCTGCCATTATCCGTTCTCTGAAGTCATTATAATCATCGATTATCTGCGACCTGGTACTGTTGAAGTCATCTAATAATGATTTACGGAATTCATCAAAATCGGCAACGCCTGTTTCGCCGTCATCACTCTGTGCACTCACAGTAAAAGGTAATAGCGCCAACAGCAGCAGTGTTAGTTTTCTTGACACATTCATATCGGAAGTTTTTTTAAATACCACTTATGGACAGTAAGCCCTAAACCCTTTCAAAACAACAAAAGGTGGTACATTCCCTGACGGCAACGCACCACCACATAAAAGATATTTACTCTTTAAAGCCTTCGTCTATGAATTTTGAGACCTGGTCGGCATATTCATTAGCAATCTTGCTTTCTGCCTTAGCATTCTCCAAAGCCCTTACACGAGCCTTGTGCGCCGCATTCTTATTTACAATATAGTATATTTGAAGCTCATAGACAGGTTTCCCTCCTTCTGTAAGTTCGCCGGTTTCACGGACAACAGTATATGATGGTTCAAGTTCTCCCCGAATCTCCTTTTTTACATTGTTTTCATACGCCATGCGGAAACGTTCAAATTCAGCATCAACATCAATTGGATTACCGGACGCATCTACAACTTCACGTCCTTTGATATTGCTTGAGGATTCCCTTGCAAAAGATACTGCCGCGTTAAGCTCCGCAGCATTAATGGCAAGATTCTTTGAAGAAGATTTTGTTGTACCAACAATCTCAAAGACCTTATCACCCATTGTTTCAAGTTTCTCATAATGTTTCAAAAGTGCAACATCAAGACTGCGGGAGCCCATAATTTCCCATCCGCCTTTCTTATACTCTTTCATCTTACTCTTGTACTCCCTTTTAAGAGCTTTTTTAAGAGCTTTGTTGTTCTGTGCCTCGGTATAAGAAACCATCATACAAATCGCCATCAATAAAACGATAATCTTTTTCATAGTAGTAAAATTTAGTATTAATAATTAGTATGTATCTGTTCTCTTTGTCAGTTTAAGCAACATTTTTTTTAAAGTAACCCACTTTTTTCCATTTTTTTTGAAAAAAAATCAAAAGCAATCAGGAGACTCTGATTCAACCCCACCGTGTGGGCTTAAACCAGCTATCGTCCGCAGTATTCTCATTTCTCATCTCAACGCCTCAAGCATATCCTTTGCATCCTCTCTGTGCAAGCAATACTCTTCGTCTTTCAGGTATCTCTTCAGTTGCTTTACGGCCGTACGGTCACACTCCACCATAACCAGCAGGAAGATATAAGTCCAGCGAAGTTCTGCATTCAACAGTTTTTCCGCCTTGTACTCATACATCCATTCCTCATCATCAAACATCGGTTCCATCTCGGCATATTTTATATTCTTGTCGCTCTCCTTGAGTTTAACCATTACAAGGTCGAGAGCCTTATAATACTCGCCTGCGTCAATAAAAGCCTCCACCTGCACAAGTTCGGGCAGTGCAGCCCTGAAAGTGGAGAAATCGGGTCTTGTCATTGCAAAATCCCTTCTATTATCATTGGCAAACGGGTTCACTATAGCCACAAGTGCTATACACGCGGCTATTGATATTGCCGTATACAATATTGACAATCTCCTTTTTCGTTCACGCGCCGTAGCCTTTTCCATGGCACCTATTCTCTCCATCTTACGTTGGCGTTCACCCAAACGGCCGGTAATCAATTTGTCGACATCATTGCATCCGTTATCCGTCACATTCCCTTTCATTGCCGTATATTCTATAAGTTACACATTCCGTATTCCTTGAGTACACGCTCCCTCAGCGTATTCATACATTTGTTCTTTGCAGTCTTGAGTCCATCCTTACTGCTGTTTATTCCACCCCTCGTTTCCATTATCTCATCAAGGCTCTTACCATGGTAATAGAACTGCGTTATAATGTCAATGCAAGCAGGCGACATCAGCTGTATACACTCATCGACAATCCTGCTCTTCATCTCATCAGCATCCTCTTCTCCCGCATCAAATGCAAAAACACTCTCATACTGCGCCGCATCGTAGAACTCATCGAAACTGTCCTCATGCACATTGCGCACCAGTTCCCTATACTCAGTCTTTGCAAAAGCCATCAGGAATGTTGTCAGGCTGCAGGTCATCGGCACATACTCGCCGCTACGCTGTTGCCGGCAAAGCACATTCCCGTCTACTTTTATGCGTCCGTTCTCAATCTCGGTCCACAGCTTAATGAACGCACTCTGGAAAATCTCCTGCCTGCAGTCACTGTTGAAGAACACCTCGTTGAAACACTTGTCAAAATATCTCTTCGCAGCATTGTAGAACCATTCCTCTACACGCCCGTTGCGTTCCTGCAATCCATAGACAACCTCAATATCGCTGTACGATTTTCTATTGCCACCCCAAAGAACTATCATCTTTTTCACAAGTTAAAGAATATACAACCTTAAAAGTAACCC
Organism: Bacteroidaceae bacterium; assembly: GCA_045588345.1. GTDB lineage: Bacteria > Bacteroidota > Bacteroidia > Bacteroidales > Bacteroidaceae > HGM04593. The sequence goes on along the minus strand of JAZNDZ010000041.1, from coordinate 2,534 downwards.
TTATTGCCCCGATATTTTTTTCACACCGCTCACAACCGGGCTCTGCGGCAAATGCCCTTTGTTTTCATCCATAAAGCCGGCAAGCGCCTTCTGTAGTTCAGTATTCTCCTTATCCAGAATCCCCAATCCCAAAGTATAGAGGGCATAAGTGAGCTTGCCAACCTTTGGAGCAGTCATCTCGGCATTCAACTGGTAAGGTTTGCATGCGCTCACCGTGAGCCATTGTTCCTCGATAGGCTTTTCCAGCGGAGCGTCACTGCTCATTGGAATGGTAAATTTCACATCAATGCCACGTACCGGCGGCACATCGCCACATGTGGCATCTCCGCTGTGGCAAGCATCCACCACAACAACCAGTTCGCCTTTGGGACCGATGCTCTCACGTACTGCCGACAGACAACGGGCAACCTCATCGTCGGACAGATGCTTGTCGCCCGTATCCTCAGAGCAGTACATCATGTATGCATCGTAAGGAATCCAGGCCTCATCCCACTGTGCGTGTCTGCCATTCCATTTGAACTGCTCATCGCCGTTGATGTCAGTCATCAGCTGCCCATGCCCCGAGTAATGCACATACACCGCATCCCCCTCACTGCAACGCCCTGCAAGTTCCTCAAAAGCCTTTAGCATAGCCGCCTTTGTAGCCTGCGAGTTCTTTAGTGCCACAATATCGGTATAGCCGGCAGACTGCAATAACGGAACAATATATTCAACATCCCTGTCACCGTTTATCTTGCTCCACGATGCATCCTGTTGCTCCCCCAACCCAAACACAAGCGCGTGCTTTGTCACATTCTGCGCAAAGCACGGCACTGCCTGTATAAGAGAAAAGAAAAATAGAAATACAATCTTTTTAGTCATAATATCCTTATATTATCTCCAGTCCATTGGTCTGCGGACATCAAGGTCGCCATAAGCACGCCCGAATATTGTTGTTGAATTTGCCATATACTGTTCTGTTCCATAATAGACGCAGTAATCATAACCCAATGATTTTGTCAGCAACAAAGCTTCATCAAGAAGGCTCTTATCGCCGTTGCAATGGAACATAAAGCGGTCAAGGTCATGATTATCAAGGAATATTATTGGCCTGAAGCCGCATGTATATGCAGCAAAGTGCTGTTCCAGCCTTTGCTTGAGCCTTATGTTGCCCAGCAAGCGCCTGCCGCTTCTTATCTCATCTATAAGGATTCCGCTATATATAAAGTCAAGTACACCGTCAAGCACTCCTGCATAGTCGGTTTGCACCGTCTCCTGCGAAAGAGCCCCGGAAACAAACTCCCGACGATGACATTCACTTACAAATTCCAATTGTGAAGCATATTTAGACGGGGGCAACAACACCTCGCCAAAAACGAAAATAGCAGGGTTCACTCTTTTGACCTCACACCTGAGTTCTCGCAAGAAATCAAAAGGCACTCCAATAGCATGGTCAATGCGTATTCCGTCAATATTCTTCAGTGCAAGTACCTTTGCCACGTTAATCATAAAATCGGCTGCCGCCCTATTATAAAGGTCAAACTTTGGCAAATCGGGGCATCCGAGGAATGTTACATAATCCTTTTTCGCCTTGTCGTACAAGAACCAGGGATGATGCGAGCCTTTCGGCAGCTGACTATTCTTGAAAATTTTGTTGTCTATATGACAATGGTTAGGCACAAAGTCACATATTATCTTCATACCTCTTCTATGCACCTCTTTTACAAGATTGTCAAAGTCATTCCAATCACCGAACAAAGGGTCTACCTTGTCATAATCGGTAATGTGATAACCATGGTAAGCCTTGCCCTCATATACCGGAGTAAGCATTATTGCATTGAAGCCTTGTGCAGCAATGTAATCCAACTTTGCAGTTATGCCTTTTATTGTGCCGCCAATATGAGCATTTACATCGGCAGGCTGCGCCGGAGGAGTGACCCACCCACCGTTGAAACGGTCAATCATAATATGATAGATTGACATTTTTGGAGAAGCCGGCGGCAAGCTGTTACCGCAAGCATTCGGACGCTTGCAACATTTGCCTCCCTGAGTACCATGTTTGCAGCAGCAATAACAAATGCAATGGCTGCAACAACATTGCAAACCATTATCGCATACATCAAACTCCAAATCACCGACTTTTGCCTCAATCTCCTTCAGTTTGTCGTCATTTATCTTGCATTTATAGTAACGGCATATTAACTCTTTGGAAACAAGCACCAAAGCAAGTATAACTATAAAAATAAATACAATCAACATAGCAATAAACGTTTAAAAAATACAACACCCGTTACAACAATTCGCAACAGCATCTCCATCACAGGCAAAATATAGATACGCAACTATTAGAACTACCCAAGCAACACACATCACAAGCGGAGCAAATGAATAGAACATAAGAAAACGTGCCCTGCTGTTCAAAACCTGACCGGGGGCTGTAATTACCCAGTGGGCTATCACACTTGGTTTTTTGCGTCTTCTGTTGTACACATCCCAAGTATCAAGAACTCGCCCCACCGACAATTCACTTACCGATATTGAATATATACCCGACA
>JAZNDZ010000040.1:0-18721 GCA_045588345.1 Bacteroidaceae bacterium | reverse complement strand
TGAAGTGGGACGAGGTTGGTGCTGAGTACGTTGTTGAGTCAACAGGTCTCTTCCTTTCTAAGGACAAGGCTCAGGCTCACATCGAGGCTGGTGCAAAGTATGTTGTTATGTCTGCTCCTTCAAAGGACGACACTCCAATGTTCGTTTGCGGTGTAAACGAGAAGACTTATGTTAAGGGTACACAGTTCGTTTCTAACGCTTCTTGTACAACTAACTGTCTTGCTCCTATCGCTAAGGTTTTGAACGACAAGTGGGGTATCACAGATGGTTTGATGACTACTGTTCACTCTACAACTGCTACACAGAAGACTGTTGACGGTCCTTCTTTGAAAGACTGGAGAGGTGGTCGTGCTGCTGCCGGCAACATCATTCCTTCTTCTACAGGTGCTGCAAAGGCTGTAGGTAAGGTTATCCCTGCATTGAACGGCAAGTTGACAGGTATGTCAATGCGCGTTCCTACATTGGACGTTTCAGTTGTTGACTTGACAGTGAACTTGGCTAAGCCCGCTACATATGCTGAGATTTGCGCAGCTATGAAAGAGGCAGCTGAGGGCGAGTTGAAGGGTGTTCTTGGTTACACAGAGGATGCTGTAGTTTCTTCAGACTTCTTGGGTGACACACGTACATCTATCTTCGATGCTAAGGCTGGTATCGCTTTGACAGATACATTCGTTAAGGTTGTGTCTTGGTATGACAACGAGATCGGTTACTCAAACAAGGTTCTCGACCTCATTGCTCACATGGCAACAGTTAACGCTTAATCAGTCACTGATTGACATTTTTGAGGGCTCCTTTTCAAGGGGCCCTCTTTTTTTGTCGCTTCATTGCTGGCTTTTATGAAAAATTCATTACCTTTATAAAAAATATACCTTGTATAATATAACTAACCATAAATGTACATTATGAGAAAGGTTTTAATGTTTCTGATGCTTGCCCTTATAGCAGGGCTCTGCTCCGGCTGCAAGGAAAAGCACTCTTTTGAGATAAAGGACGGCAAGTTCCTTTATGACGGAGAGAAAGTGCAACTCATCTGCGGTGAGATGCATTATCCGCGTATTCCGGTAGAGTATTGGCGTGACCGCATGCAGCGTGCCAAGGCAATGGGATTGAATACAGTGTCGGCCTATGTTTTTTGGGCTGTTCACGAACCGCAACCCGGCCAGTTCAATTTTGAAGGCCAGGCCGATATTGCCCGCTTTGTAGAGATTGCTGCCGAAGAGGGTCTTTTTGTGCTTCTTCGTCCGGGGCCGTATGTATGTGCCGAGTTTGATTTTGGCGGTTACCCCTATTGGCTGCAGAAAGACAGTACAATGAAATGGCGCAGCGATAACCCGGCTTTTCTTGCAGCATGCGAGCGTTATCTCAATGCGCTTGGCAAGGAACTTGCTCCGCACACTGTTACCAACGGCGGAAACATTATAATGGTGCAGGTTGAAAATGAATACGGTTCATACAGCGATGACAAGGTTTACCTTGGGAAATTGGCCGAGATGATAAAGAATGCCGGCTTCAATGTTCCTCTGATGACTTGTGACGGTTCAGGACAGATGCCCAACGGTTACATTCCGGGCATTCTCCCTACAGTGAACGGTGCCGTAGGTGAGGATATCATGACATCAATAGACCGTTTCTATCCCGGTGGCCCGTACTTTGTTGCCGAGTTCTATCCTGCATGGTTCGATGTATGGGGGCTGCCTCACTCTGCTGTGAACTACCAGCGTCCGGCCGAGCAGCTCGACTGGATGCTCAGTCACGATGTGTCGGTAAGCATATACATGTTCCATGGCGGTACAAACTTTGCATATACCAACGGCGCGAACACAAACAACGGTTCATATGAGCCACAGCCTACAAGCTATGATTATGATGCTCCGCTTGGCGAGTATGGCAATGCTTACCCCAAATACCATGCTTTCCGCGAGGTTATTCAAAAAAACCTTCCCGAAGGTGTTACATTGCCCCCAGTTCCGGCCGATAACCCGACAACAACATTTGCCGAGGTTGAACTCACCGAATGGGCACCGCTCTCTGTTGCTTATGGCGAGCGTGTGGAGTCTGAAAATACTCTCACAATGGAAGATATGAATCAGGATTACGGCTACATCCATTATGAAACAACCGTTGCAAACCCCGTCAAGGGTAAGCTTGTAATTGATGAGTTGCGTGACTATGCAGTCGTTGTCCTTAACGGTAAGGTTGTGGGTAGCATTGACCGCCGCTTCCACCAGAATTCAATTGAAATTGAGGTTACTGAGCCGAATTCTGTACTCGAGATACTTGTTGAGAACGGCGGACGCGTGAACTACGGCAAGGACCTTGTAAACAACCTAAAGGGTATAACCAAAGGTGTTACTCTTGCAGGTGAGGAACTTAAAGGGTGGACTATAACTTCTCTTCCGATCTACCGTGCAGAGGTCGACAAGTTCGTCTTCCCTAAACTGCGTTACGAAGGTAATCTCCCCGGTTTTTATCGCGGAACATTCACCATAGACAAAGTAGGCGATACATTCATTGACATGACAGGCTGGGGCAAGGGTGCCGTTTGGGTAAACGGCCGTTCGCTTGGAAAGTTCTGGGGCATTGGTCCTCAGCAGACAATCTATTTGCCGGCTCCATGGATGAAGGAGGGAGAGAATGAAATTGTTGTCTTTGAGATGGAGGCTACCGGCAAACGTTCGCTTCGTGGTCTTGACAAACCGGTGCTCAATGTGCTTGGTCCCGACAAGAATGCCTTTAAGACATCGCGCAAGTACAACCGTGTGCCTGTGCTCGATGAGTTTGACGGAATCTTCAAAGGTACCGTAGAGAAGAAGAGTGGTTGGCAGGAATTCACCTTTGACGGCATGAAGACCTTGCGTCACTTGTGTATTGACATCCAAAGTACATACGACGGTAAGAATTCATGTATCTGTGAGATTGAGTTGCTTGACGAGAACGGCAACCCAATCAACAAGAAGAAGTGGGAGATTGTGCACACTAATACCGAGGCGCTGGGTGAGGGTGTTGCTGAGGATATGATTGACGGCAACGAGTCTACCTACTGGCACTGCGCATGGAAGAAGGATGTGAAACCGTTGCCTCATCAGATTATTGTTGACCTTGGCAACATACGCACCGTTAAGGGATTCCGCATCTGCATGCGCGATGTCAAACTTCCTGGCTGTATCAAGGATTTCCGTCTCTATGGCCGTCCGCAGTTCTTCCTGTACGAATAAGGGAATGCGTGTAGCAGGTTACGTAACCGATAAAAGAAAAAAACATACATTTTTGAATATAAAGAACAACGAAACAGCCAAAGAAAAGCAGAAGGATTAGAATATAAAAGATGCTGGCGACCACTTATTGCGGCCGCCAGCGTCATATTTTAACTTACTGTATATTCTGTTTGCTCAGTGTGAAATCAAATCTTAATCCACCATTTGGGCGATTGGTAACAGTAATTGTGCCGCCATGGAACTGAACGGCGTGTTTTACGATGGCAAGACCAAGTCCTGTACCGCCCCTTTGGCGTGAACGGCCTTTATCTACGCGGTAGAATCGTTCGAACAAGTGGGGCAGTTGCTCTTCTTTAACACCATTGCCGTCATCCTCAAATCTTATTCTGCACATCTTAGCGTTATTCTCAAGCAATGATATATAGATGTTTTTACCTTCAGAGTAGGCAATGGCATTTTCGGTCAGGTTGCGGAATATTGAACCAATCAACGAGGGATTGCCATTAACAACAACCTTATTGCGGAAATCTGTATGGAGTGTCAATCGTTCTTCTTCAGGCATTACGTTCAATTCCTCGGCAACCTCATCTATTATTTCATTGATTGCCACCTCTTCTCGGTTAATTAGCGTGCTTCCATCCTCCATTCTGGTAATAAGCGACACGTCGTTGAGTAACCGCCGGAGACGTTCATTATGGGTATAGCATCGCTCAATAAGTTCCTGACGTTTCTCTTCGCTGAGGCTTATACCTGAAAGCAGGGTCTCAAGGCATACTTGGATAGAGGCAACCGGAGTCTTCAGTTCGTGGTTTATATTATTTGTGAGTTGTCGTTTGAGACGGTTTCTCTCCTGCTCGGCTTCATACCTGTTGACACGTTCTATGTTCTTGCCAAGTTTGCGAGTGGAAAAGTATGCCAATATGCTCATAGTTATGCTGATAGAAATCATTACCATGAGAAATGACCAATCTGCTTCAAGCAGGTCGCGCAGTGTGTTTGAATATGGAATTGCTGTGCGCACGATTACTCTCTCACCTCGTGTCGCGGAGTAGAAATACTCGCGTCCGTCGCTTGCCGATTGTCTGCTAATATTATATCCAGAACCATAAATCAGTGCATCTGCGACTTCAGGGCGACCTCGGTGGTTGTCGAGCGAGTCAAGAGATATTGTATTGTCGTAAACCACAGCACCTGAAAGAGCGATAATAGATATTCGCAACTCATCAAAAGGCTTGTCATGGGTAGCAATGTAATCTTCATATGGTAACCCCTCCTCAACGGTATTGAGCAGATGGCGGTTGTATTGTTGAAGTTGCGCATTCAGGAACTCCGATTTATACTCTTTCTCACGCTGATATTGGAACCCGATGAAACAGAGTACAATTGTCCACGAAAATATGATTAGCTGCAAAAAAAGCCGTTTGTGAAACGATATTTTAATCTCGGAAGCCATAACCAAAGCCTGAACGGGTTACAATATAAGAACCGTATGCTCCAATCTTAGAGCGTACTCTGGTGATATTTACATCAATGGTACGGTCTAACACGACTACCTCATCGCTCCAAACACGACTCAGTATCTGTTCTCGCGAACATATCTTTCCACGATGTTGAATCAAATAGGCAAGCAACTCGAACTCTTTTCGTGCCAACTTAACCTCCTCGCCATCGACTGTACAACGCTTAAACTCTAAATCGAGGCATAGTCCATCAACTACTAACCGGTTTATCTTTTCAGCAGGTGTGGTGTTAATGCTTTTATGGTTGACTGTACGGCGTAGAACACTCTTTACTCGTGCTATGACATTACGAACTGTATATGGTTTCATAATATAGTCATCGGCACCGAGGTTCAATCCCATAATCATATCGTCCTCTGTATCGCGTGCTGTGCAGAATATGATGGGAATATCGGCTGTCGCAACATCGGCTTTCAGCATTTTAGCCATCTTTATACCGCTGATTTCGCCCATCATAATATCAAGCAGAATAAGCGAATACTCTTTTAGATTATAACCAAGTGCCTGCTCTGCACTAAAAGCTGTATCTACATCATACCCCTCATTCTCGAGATTCAATTTCAGGACTTCACATAAAGTTTCCTCATCATCAACTATCAATATGCGATTTGTTGCCATATACCTATTATATAATTGCTCTGTAAAATTACAGTGTTTTGGCGAAAGGCTGAATACCTGAAATAAGATTTAATAAAAATGTAACATTTTGTCCACACTCGGCATTTCACGAAAGCCTAATTTTTTTGAAACATTTATGAAATGCATAACAGATACTTTTGCAGTGTCAAACTTAAAATGCATAGACAATGAAAACAAAAGTAATCTTGGCAGGTCTTTTAGCCTGCATGGGCATCACAGCGCAGGCTCAGGATGTCAAAACAGAGGAACCCAAAGGGAAGGCAATTGTTCAGGTGTTCGGTAATTTCCATACCGGCTTTAGAGCGGAGAATGATGACCGTGGCTTTGAGTTGGAGCGTAGCTATCTTGGCTATGAATACGACTTCGGAAAGGGCCTGTCTGCAAAAGCCGTAATGGATATTGGTAAGTCTTCAAATGTTAGTGATTATCAGCGTATTGCCTATATCAAGAATGCGCAGATACAGTGGAAGAGTGGAAACCTCACACTCAGTGGCGGTCTTATCTCTACTACCCAGTTCAACTTTCAGGAGAAATTTTGGGGTTACCGTTATATAATGAAGTCGTTCCAGGATGAGTACAAATTCGGTAGCAGCGCCGACTTAGGTCTCTCTGTAGCCTACAAATTTACAGATTGGCTATCTGCAGATGCTATCATTGTGAACGGAGAGGGCTACAAAAAGATTCAAAAGAACGATGGACTCAATTATGGCTTGGGTCTGACTCTTACCCCTGTCAAAGGTTTTCAAATCCGCGTTTATGGCGGCCTGAACGAGAGTGGTGAAGATGGCAAAAAGGATATCGCAAACTTGGCTGCGTTTATCGGATACAAGCATGAGAAATTTACGCTTGGTGCAGAGTATAACCAGATGTGGAACGCTTCATATGTGGATGGTGCCGACCAGTATGGATATTCACTGTTTGCTTCGGCCCGTCTTACAAAAACAGCCAATCTCTATGCCCGCTTCGATGACTTGTACTCTAAAGATGATTGGAACATCTCTAAAGATGCGTCGGCAGTTATCTTCGGCGCACAGTTCAAACTTGGAAAGTATGTAAAGGTTGCTCCTAATTTCAGAATGACAACACCAAAGGCCGACGGAGCAAAAAACAGATACTACGCTTGCGTGAATTGTTACTTTGGGTTCTAAATATAATATTAATGTTTAATAGCAAATATCGTATGAAAAAGATTTTATCATCAGTAATGACATTGGCTGTTGCACTTCTCTTGGTGGCTTGTGGCAGTAATCAGAACAATGGCGGTCGCGAGCCACAGGAACTTGCCGGTGCGGGTGCTACATTTCCCCTCCCTTTCTACAATGTGGTATTTGAGCAGTTTGGACAACTCTGTGGCGACCAGGTCGCGTATGGTGGTATTGGCTCGGGCGGTGGCGTGCGGAACCTTCGTGACAAAATTGTAGATTTTGCAGGTAGTGATGCTTTCCTTTCAGATAAGGAAATGTCAGAAATGGCTCCTGTAGTACACGTTCCAACCTGTATGGGTGCTGTGGTTGTTGCCTACAACCTCGATGGCATAAATGAATTGAAACTCTCCGGCGAGATTATCGCAGGCATCTTTGCCGGTGAGATTAAGATGTGGAACGACGAGCGTTTGGTCGCTCTTAATCCCGGTGTGAAACTTCCCGAGGAGACTATTATTCCTGTTTACCGTTCAGACGGCTCCGGTACAACATTCGTGTTCACCGATTACCTTGCCAAGGTCAGCCCTATGTGGGCTTCGAAATTTGGTGCGGGCAAATCCGTTGACTTCCCGGTTGGACAGGCTGCAAAAGGGAATCCTGGTGTTGCGGGTGTAATCAAACAGACAAAGAACTCTATTGGTTATGTGGGTTCTGAATATGCCTTTGCACAGAAGATACCTTATGCATACGTTGAGAATCAGCGAGGTGAGTTTGTTTTGCCGTCATCTGCATCAATCTCTGCCTCAGCATCGGGTGAAATACCTACAGATACTCGCTGCTCTATAACAAATTCAGATGCTGCCGGCGCATATCCGATTTCAACCTTCACTTGGATTATCATCTATAAAGAACAGAACTATTCTGACCGCTCAAAAGAGCAGGCTGAGGCAACCCTTGACCTCTTGGAGTACATCCTTTCTGATGAGGCACAACACATAACATCAGAGGTGCATTACGCTCCGCTACCAACTAAAGCCAAGGAATTGAGTCTGACCAATTTGAAGACCGTGACATTTGACGGAATCTCAATAGAGCAATAATAAAACGCTATGAACGATAAATTATACAAAATCCTATTGTTCGCATCAGCATTGATAATGCCGATAGTGTGCGGGGGCGTAGTCTATGCCCTCGTCACTGACGCATACGAGGCTTTTGAACATTTTGGGTTCTTTAAGTTCCTGACCTCATCGGAGTGGAGTTACGCCGAAGGGGCTGAACAGTACGGTGCACTGCCATTCATTACCGGTACACTGATGACAACGCTCCTTGCATTAATTTTTTGTATCCCCTTCTCGCTGCCTGTTGCATTGTTTGTAGGCGAGTATTTCAAAGGGACACGTATTGCTGCGGTGTTGAGTACTGTTACGGATTTGTTGGCGGGTATCCCATCCATTATATATGGCTTATGGGGTTTCTACACATTGCGACCTCTGATTATGGCACTTGATATTTCGCCACAGGGTTCAGGTGTTCTTACAGCTTCGTTAGTGTTGGCAATTATGATTGTTCCTTACGCTGCTTCGCTTAGTGCCGAGTTTATAAAGATGGTGCCTAATGATTTGAAGGAGGGTGCATATAGCCTTGGCGCAACCCAAGCCGAGGTTATCCGAAAGGTGGTATTTCCTGTTGCAGGCTCGGGCATCTTTTCCTCTTATGTTTTAGCAATTGGCCGTGCTTTGGGCGAGACAATGACCGTAACTATGTTGATTGGGAATACAAATAATGTCCCTGATTCAATCACATCAACAGGTAACTCGATGGCATCTATTATTGCAAACCAATTCGGTGAGGCCGATGATTTGAGGCTCTCATCGCTGATTGCCATAGGTTTGATATTGTTCCTGATTACAGCACTTATCAACTTGATAGGGAAATTAATGATTAAACGCGCAAGAATAGCATAAATATGGATAATTTGAAAATCAGAAATCGTTTGGCAAAGGATAAGGCGCTGCTGTGGACTGTATGTGTATTGGCAACCCTTACGGCCGTTCCTCTGTTCGCCATTTTGGGCGAGGTGTTTCTGCGTGGTTATGACCAACTTTCGTGGTCGTTCTTTACCGAACCTACACCCACGGCTTATAAGGCGATGAAGGCTATCGATGCAGGTGAGCCAATACCTGGAGGTATTGCAAATGGTATTATAGGCACGATGATAATGCTCAGCATGGCTGCTGTTGTGGCTGTGCCAATCGGCATCCTTTGCGGTGCATTTTTGGCAGAGAACCCTAAAAACAGATTTGCTCAAACTGTGAGTTATCTTACCGACTTGCTGCAGGGAACACCTTCGGTCATTATTGGTATTGTAGTCTATATATGGGTCGTCGTTCCAATGAAAGGATACTCGGCTATTGCAGGTAGTGTGGCACTCTTTATTATGATGTTGCCGCTGATTATCCGCTCAACCGAGGAAACATTGAAGATTCTGCCTGCATCGCTCAAGGAAGCGGGGTTGGCTCTTGGTGGCAACCGTGCACGCGTAATGCTTAAAGTACAGTTGCCTGCTGCTTTCGGAGGAATCTTTACCGGCGTATTGTTGGCTATTTCGCGTGTAATCGGTGAGACGGCTCCGCTTATGTTTACTGCACTCGGATGTTCGTTTATCCGCTTTGATATTGACAAACCGATATCGGCAGTACCTCTGCTTATTTGGGAGTTCTTCAATGACCCTAATCTTCAGGAGTTGATTTGGGGTGCATCACTCTTCTTGTTATTATTTGTTCTTACGTTGAATCTTACAGCTAAATATCTTGCAAAGAAATGGAATCAATAACACCTATACTTGAATTCAATAAGACTTGTGTATCCTATACCAAGCAGACAATGGCAGTAAAATATGTGTCGGCAGCCATTGACAGGAATACAATAACCGCCATAATGGGCCCCTCCGGCTGTGGCAAAAGTACACTGTTGCGTGCAGTAAACCTGATGCATAACTTATATCCCTATATCCGTGTAGACGGCGAGATTCTGTTGAATGGCGAAAACATCCTCTCAATGGAGCCTATTGATGTGCGTCGCCGTGTTGGCATGGTCTTTCAGCGTCCCGCACCGTTCCCAACGATGAGTATTTATGATAATGTTCTTTCGGGTTATGCTCTAAATGGTATCCGTTTGTCGAAAACCGATAAAGATGAAACCGTAGAACGCTGCTTGAAGAGTGTTGCGTTATGGGATGAGGTTAAGGATGTGCTGAATAAGAAAGGTACATTCCTCTCCGGCGGTCAGCAGCAACGCCTATGTATTGCCCGTGCCTTGGCCATGAAACCCGACATGTTGCTTATGGATGAGCCAACCTCGGCGCTTGACCCTATCGCAACGGCACATATTGAGGATTTGATGCAGGAACTTCAAAAGGAGGTGACAATTCTGATTGTTACCCACAATATGGGACAGGCAATGCGAATCGCCTCAAAATCGATGTTTATGTACTTGGGTGAGTTGGTTGAATATGGCGATACTGCTACGATGTTCTCCAATCCATCTGACGAGCGCACCAAGGCTTATCTTACAGGCAAAATGGGTTAATGATATTCTGTTCAATAGCACAATTTTGGTTTACATGAATTGTTCGTATATCAGAAACAGGTTAAACTTATTATGTTTTGGCAGAAAGTGACCCAAAAGCCCATTTTCTGAACGAGCAGAAATTATTTATATTTCACTTCACTTCCGATATTACAAAGGAGGATAACTCGAAAGTCACTTTAGAAAGAAAGCAATCCCTGTCAGAAGCAATACTCTAACGGGGATTGCACTTCCCATTGTTTGTCTATTCAATTGCGATAGTTCTTGCTACATTCTGCTCCGGGGCATTTGCTTTCTTGGGAATGTGTATGCACAGCACGCCATGCTTTACTTTTGCCTGTATTTTGGCTGTGTCGGCATTGTCAGGCAACACAAGTGTCTGCTGGAATTTGGTGTAGGAGAACTCCCTGCGTATGTATCGTCCCTTGCATTCCTCTTTATCGTCTTTCTCCCCGCAACCTTTCTCTGTGCCGCAGCTTTTTCCATCTTTTTTGTCGGTGCTGCACTCCTTCTCTTTGCTGTCGCAATTGCAATTGCAGTTCTTCTCCATTGTGATTGTCAGGTCGTTGTCATTGTCAATACTGATTCTGAAATCGTCCTTGCACATGCCTGCGGCAGCAACCTCTACCTTGAACTCTTTCTCTGTCTCAAAAACATTGATTGCCGGTGCGGTAGAACTGTTGCGCACAAGAAGTTCATTGTTGAAAAAATCATTGAAGATACTCGGAATCCAGTGCTGGCCTCCATGTTTCATTGGCATACCCATACTTTTCTCTTTTTTAGTGGTTATACATTGTTATAAGAAGCGGCTGCTACGGCGCTCGGGCAAAAACGGTTCCAATGTGATGCAGGTGTTGACCGAACCGCAGTCTCTCGTTGAGTGACTTATTGAGTGCCTGCCCGCAGCGGCCGCTCTTGACTATATAATGCTGCCGACTGTATGATAGTTCATAGGGTAGTGCGGTTTTAGCATAAATTAAGAGGGTGACCCAAAAGTGAAATGGGTTACCCACGTTTGTAGGGAGGTTGGATAAAAAGAACTATTTTTAGGCTTGCAAAGCCCGAAAAAACGCAGTTTACTAAGCGTAAATGAGTATTTTTCGGGCAAGCGTAACAACAAAAGAGCCTTTTTAGTCAGCCTCTTGCAATGTATTCAAAACATGTTTTCAGAATCCTCTGTTGCGCAACAGTGCGTCAATCCTGGGCTCGCGTCCGCGGAATCTCTTGTACATTGTCATTCCGTCGTCAATGCCGCCGGGGGTGAGCACGTGGTTGCGGAACTTGGCTGCAACCTCTTGGTTGAATATGTCGCCCGTCTCGGCAAATGCCTCGAATGCATCAGCGTCAAGAACCTCGGCCCACATGTAACTGTAGTATCCTGCGGTGTATCCGCCGCCCATAGTATGGCTGAAGTTTGTCATGCGGTAGCGTGGCAGAATCTGCGAAGGAATACCCCGTTTTGCTAATCCTTCGGCCTCGAACTCCATTACATTCAGGTCCTCGGGAATCTCGGTCAGAACGTGGAGGTCCATGTCGCTCAGCGATGCGGCAATGTACTCCACAGTGGCAAATCCCTGACCATACTTTGCGCTCTCCTGAATCTTTTCTACAAGTTCCATTGGGATAATCTCACCTGTTTTGTAGTGCTTTGCATATACAGCAAGAACTTCGGGCTCAAATGCCCAATGCTCATTAATCTGTGAGGGTAACTCAACGAAGTCGCGCTCAACGCCGCTTGCACTGCTGTATTGTACATCGCGCATGAAGTTGTGCAGTGCGTGCCCGAACTCATGGAACATTGTCTCTACATTGTCAATGCTCTGCAAAGCATAGCCTTCGCTGTTCGGGAGTGTCATGTTGCAGCTGTTCACAACAATGGGGATAACACGTTCGCCGTTCTTGTAGCTTTGCGAGCGGAACGATGTGCACCATGCTCCTGCGCGTTTGCTCTCACGCGGGAAGTTGTCGCTGTAGAATATCGCAAGCAGTTTGCCGTCGCGGTCAATGACCTCGTATGTCTTGGCTGTGGGTTCGTACGAAGGAACATCGGCGGTAATCTCCTTGAAAGTCAGTCCGTAGAGTTTGTTTGCTACGTGGAAAATTCCCTGCATCACGTTGTTTATCTCAAGGTATGCACGAATCTCCTCTTCTTCAACCGAGAATTTTGCCTTCTTTGCCTTGTCAAGGTAGTACATGTAGTCCCAGCCTTCAGGCTCAAAGTCGTTGCCTTCCTTGCGTATCTCGGTACGTATGTCGTCAAGTTCCTCCTTTGCCTTGGCAACGGCAGGGGCCCACACCTGCATCAACAGGTCGTATACGGCTTCGGGAGTGCTTGCCATGCGGTTCTCAAGTGCCATTTGTGCATAGTTCTCATATCCCATGAGCTTTGCCTTTTCAAGGCGCAGGGTTACAATCCTTGCGCAAATCTCCTTGCTGTCGTGCTCGTTGCCTTGGTTCCCGCGGTTGTAGTATGCTTCATAGACCTTGCGGCGCAGTTCGCGGTTCTCGCAATACTGCAATACAGGGTTGCAACTTGGGCGTTGCATGTTGAACATCCACTTGCCCGGTTGGCCGTTGTCGGCAGCCATTTTTGCGGCTGCGTCAATATTGGCCTGTGGAAGACCTTTCATCTCTTCAAGGCTCTCGGCAACCACGAATGTATTGTTTGTCTCGTGCAGCAGGTTCTGCGAGAACTCAAGCTGAAGCATTGAAATCTCCTTGTTCAGTTCGCGCAGACGTGCCTTGTCGGTGTTGCTCAGTTCGGCACCGCTGTTTACAAACCGGTCGTATATGTTCTCAAGGACTTTGGCCTGTTCTGGGGTTAGGGTGAGCGAACCTCTTGAATCGTACACGCTCTTTACGCGGGCAAAAAGTTTCTCGTTAAGGTATATGTCGTCATTGTGTGCCGATGATAATGGCGACATCTCCTTCTGCAACGCTCTTGTCTCGTTGTTGGAGTTGCTGCTCGACAGAGGGCTGAATGTGCCACGTACTTTGCGCAGCAGTTGGCCGCTTTGGTCAAGTGCAGTAATGGTGTTCTCGAATGTGGGCTTGTCGCTGTTGTTTATTATAGCTTCAATCTCGGCCTTCTGTTCCTCCATTCCCTTGAGCATGCCCTCACGGTAGTGCTCTATTGTTATGCTGCCAAACGGTGCGATGCCGTGCGGTGTGTTGAACTCGCTGAAGAAAGGATTGTCCTGTTCTTGTGGCTGTTGTGTGGAACATCCGCACAAACCTAATGATAAAGCTGTCATCAGAATAATCTTTTTGAATTTCATATAAAGTATGTGTTTGTTGTGAATTTATGCGTGAGTGTGAATTCAGTGTGCGGCTCAGATGTGTGCCACTCCTTCAATCTCAATGAGCAGTTCCGGGCGGCATACATCGGCAACAAGGTAGTGCTTGGGCACTGCGGGGTAGTGCTGTTCCATGTATGTACGTATTGCGGGAATGTCACTCTCCCTCTTTACATATACACGTAGAATGTCGTACTGTGCGCCCTCTGTGGGCACCGGAATGTTGTCGGCTGCAATAAGCCTGTCCATAATTTCCATTGTCTCAGCAGCCTGCTCTACTGCATTGTCGCTGAAGTTGCTGTGCTCGCCTTTTATGGCTGCAGTGCCCGAAATGAAAATGTTATCGTTCAACAGCCTTGCGCGCTCGAATTTTGGTGTAGTGCGCTCCTGCAAGGATTCAATTATTTTACCGTCGAGCACCTCTTGGGAATAACTGTGTGCTGCAATCTGCAATGGATTGTCTATGGGGCTGTTGGTTCCGTTGTAGCCTTTAATGGCACATAACTCTACCATTATTCCGCCGGCGCAGGTACCTATGCCTGTTGCCGCCGGATAGCCGTTGCTCCAGCCGCATCCGTTGTAAAAGAGAGAACGTGCGTCATTGAATTCCTGATAATTTTGGCTGCCGTCTTTGCCTGCTGTTATGTATTGTATGTAGTTCCACTGGCGGTAGATGTCGCTGGGACGGAACCCGTTCATGTGCAGTATATCTCCTATGGTTGAGAATATCTCCATAGATTGTTCAAAGGCGGTCATTGCAACATTGCCGGGAACAATGCCTTCGGTAATTATTTCGGTGCACTCGCCACGCTTGAGCAGTGTGTATCGTCTGTGGCGTTCAATGCACGCATCAGCATCTGCAAGATACAATGCTTCTGCTGCGAGGGCAGAGTCTCCCGGTTTTTGTGCGATGTAACTGATAAGTGGCTTTGCGCTCTGGAAGAACCTCTCTACTGTTGAACGTAGTGTGGCAAGCACACCAAGATATTCGTTGTCGTTCGAGGCACTGCAGAAAAATACAATCTTCAGCAGTCCCTCACCTGCGGCCTGCATGAGAATGTTGCAGCACATCTCTTCCAATGTGTTGCCGCCTGTGGCAATGAATATCTTTTCTCTTTTCTTGAACATCAGTAATATCCTCTTGCAAATTTAGCAATAATTTTTAGAAATCCTGTTGATTTGCCTTCCCGAAATGAATCTTGTCTGCTAATAATGTCTTTTTTTAACTGTGGAGTTATAAATATGCGCTGGTTTGGCTGATTTTTAACGGACTATTGTGCTATAATAAACAGGATTTCTTATTTTTGTAAAGCAAGATGCGTTCAGCAGGGCATGTAGGGTAACTTCCACTTGTCGTTGTTGCATGTTTCATTATAATACAATTGCATTTTAATTGATAATTTAAACAGAAAGAATATGAGCCGAAAGAGATTGTATTTTGATATGGACGGAGTCCTTGTCGATTTTTCATCAGGAGTAGCAAAGTTGAGCGAAGAGACAAAGAAACTTTACGAAGGGAGAATAGATGAAGTTCCCGGGCTGTTCGCACTCATGGAACCAATGCCCGGTGCTGTTGAAACAGTGCAGTTGCTGTCCAAGCACTACGACGTGTATATATTGTCCACATCGCCATGGAACAATCCCACTGCTGCGAGCGACAAGATAGAGTGGGTGAAGAAATATATGAACGGAGTGTTCCATAAACGTGTAGTTATCACTCACCACAAGGAACTCTTGCTTGGCGATTATCTCATTGATGACCGCGGCAAGAACGGTGCCAGTGAGTTCCGGGGAGAGTGGATACATTTCGGTTCGGAGCGTTTCCCCGACTGGGATGCAGTGCTTAACTATCTTCTGATGTAAAAAGCGTCCGCACAGAATTGCCTTTTATTCAAAACCAATAAGACCAATGCCCACCGAAACACCGATACTTAACGAACACAACAAGGTGGAATACCAGCCTATGAATAACGGCGAGTTTGACAAATCACCAACAATAACATTTGAACAAGGATATGCAATTCGTGGAATTGCAATGATAATAATAATTTTCGTACATTCAATCAATGAATATGAATGTTATAATTCAGCCTTGTCAAATATGTTGTTAATTCCACATTTTGGTGTATTTGCTTGTAGTATATTCTTCTTTATGTCGGGATATGGAGTGCTGAGTTCATTAAATGCAAATAAAAATAATACGTCATTTTCCTATATTCTCAGGCAAATAGTAAAAATCATGACTCCCGTTGCAGTGGTGTATGTAATAAATTCAATTCTACTGCCTTACACAACATCATATAACAATGTAAGTATAAACCATATAAATATCATGAGATTAAGTTTGCCTGAAGGAACTGATATCTGGTTTATAAAAATTATCTTATTTGATTATATAACAACATTTCTTTTATTTAAAATAGTAAAAAAACACTTAAGACTTCTTTTATCTATTACAATAGTACAAGTACTCCTTATTGTTGTCTTATATATATGTAAGTTTGGTGCTTATTGGTATGTATCGAATTTATGTTTTGTATTTGGGGCATCATATACATTATATGCAAAACTTATAAAGAAATACATCGGATTATTGGCGCTTATACTGGCTACTTGCTATATCTGTATAATAAATGGCATTATATCTGCGCCAATACAGATAATAAACAATATCGTATTCTGCATAATTACAATCTATTATTTTTCAAATAAAGCCAAATGGCCCAAATGGTTGCAGTTTATAGGTAAAAATAGTTTATACTACTATTTGTTTAATATACCAATAATGTGGCTGATACCAAGTGACAATATTCATTTCAGTGTTTATTTTATTGCTAATATCATATTTACAACAATATTTATTTTGTTGTATAAAAAAGTCAATAAACTCATAAAAACGGCATAAACAATAACAATGGAAACGCCACAATTGAACGACCACAAACACAGTTGCGATTCAGCGAGTGCAGAAGACAAGCGTGCTTGTATTATGCCGAGCGATAGCAAGTCCGCCACAGGCAAAACCGAGTTCCCGCCAATGCATAAAGGAGAGTTTGAAATTGTAATATACACGAGCGAAGATAATGTTGTGTCGCTTCATGTAAAGTTGGAGAACGAGACCGTTTGGCTTTCGCAAGCATAGATAAGTTTGCTTTTTGATAAAGACTAAACTATACCGTCATAAAAATATAAAGTATTGTTTATAGTAAAAAATACGAGTTATGTGTACTAATGTAAAACGAATAATACGATTAACACTTGTGTGCTTAATTATCTTAAGCATAATTGGACTTATTGCATGGTTTGTATGCTTTTGTTTAGGCCTTTGTACCTGGGTTGGGGGATTGGTATTACTACTTGTTATACTTTTATCATTATTTATTCACTCAATTTGTGAAAGCATTCTATTCTCGGTCCTCATAACACCCCCTCTTGCTGCTAAAGGTGTGCAGAAAAAGATATGCATAGAGCAAGAATCGGAAAGAAAGTCCAATGAAATACATAACCTTTTAGAAACTGAACGCAATAAAGTTGAAGCCGATTTTAATACTGAAAGAAAACGGTATGAAAGAGAACTCAATGAAATGCGTAGCCTTATAGAATCTGAACGCAATGAAGTTGAAGCGAATTTTAATACTGAAAGAAAACGGTATGAAAGAGAACTCAATGAAATGCGCAACCTTTTAGAAGTTGAACGCAATAAAGTTGAAACTATTAAATGTTTGGTTGGATTAGATAATGAATTACTTAATTCTATTTTTCATTCCACACCTGATTATATTGTTTCGAACAACAAAAATGAGTTGTTTGATATTGCATATAGTTCCATATTCGCTCCTGCGGAAATTAGACGTAAATCGCATATGTTAGTACAAGTGTATATTCATTCATACGAATATACAGAAGATGTAAAGACTTTAGCAAAAGAATCACAAGAAAATGCAGAGCGACGCGACTATATTCCATTGCAATGTAAACTCAAAAAAGACGATAAGATAGATATTGTATTGAGCATTTACGGTAACAAATTGCTTACATCTATTAAGAAGAGCATTGTATGGCAAGGTTTGTTTACAAAGTGTAGTTTTGACTATTTCGTGCCAAATAACATTAATATTGACGAGTTGAGTTGCGTTGCCATATTAGCAGTAAATGAAACACCTGTGGGTGAGTTGAGATTTATTACTAAAATTGTGGAAATGCCCAAACAATTGAGCACTAAAATAATTGCCCACAAATATCGCAAAGTATTTATTTCATATTCACACAAAGACGGAGATAAAGTACAGTCGTTCCACGAAGGATTAAAGTTAGCAGGAATTGAACATTTCTTTGACCGTACATCATTGAACATTAACGACATATTCCCCCTGGTTATTCAAGATTATATCAATTCTGCTGACTTATTTGTGCTTTTTTGGTCGAAAAATGCAGCAGAAAGCAAGTATGTTAGTTTAGAAATAGAACAAGCGCTCAAACGGGCATATCCACAAGTAAAACCGCGTGAAATGGCAAAACTCTCAATTTATCCTATGCTTATTACCCCACATGAAGAACTCCCTATAGAGATAAAAGACTACTATCATTATGGAATAATAGAATAATATAATGACCACAAAAACACCACAATTCAATGACCATAACAAGGCGGAGTACCCACCTATGCATAACGGAGAGTTTAACACATCACAAACAAAAGCCACGCTATAACACACATTATCAATGCGTTATAGCGTGATTATCGCTTGTGCGGCGTACTTATAAACTTGAAGATTCAATAAATTATTTTTCCCATCTTACATTTCTTTTGAACACCTCAATATACTTTCCTTGTCCACCTATTATACAATTAGTTTCGCTTACATTTCGTGTAACAGTGGAGTTTGCAGACACTATAACATTATCAGCAACAGACACTCCTTTTAATATCATATTTTTACAGCCTATCCAAACATGATTACCGATATGTATAGGTCTGGGGGAATTGACAAGAACATTGTTCGCGTCATATATTTTATGAAAATCTGTATCCATAACCAGCACATTCCATGACAGGAGACATTCAGAGCCGAATGTAATTTCTTTTTGACAAATAATTTCAGAATTACCGGTTATTATAAAATCCTTGCCCAATGTCAAAACACCATTCTTATCAACACTTATTTTGCTTCCTCTTCCAATATAAATACGTCCTTTAATAACCAAAGTACCATTCAATTGCCACATAGTTCTTGAGTACAATAAATCCTGCGTACCTAATTCATGCGGTCCAAACCTCATCATACCCGTGCTGACAGGTGCTTCTATTGATATCTTCC
>JAZNDZ010000039.1:0-8887 GCA_045588345.1 Bacteroidaceae bacterium | reverse complement strand
GCAAATTTCTACGTTACGTTTGGCTTCAAAATCCTCATTTACGCTTAGTAAACTGCGGTTTTGAAGCCTTCACAAGCCTTGAACTTTACTTTTTATTCACGCCTCATACAAAAGAAGGAGACTTTTGGGTCACCTTCTTTTTCCTGTCTAAAAAGTTGCTTGTTTGGCAGTATAGAACTATTTTCGCAGTAAAATAACAAGTAATGATGAAAAGATTGCTCATGACAGCGCTTTTTGCGCTTTCCCTGTTTGCCGGGTATGCATGCGGCAGTAAAGGCACGCTCTCGAAACGTCAGGTCAAGAGGGTCAAGGAGTATTTTACACAGGTTTTGCAAGGTGTTGATGTCAGTTATGACAACAGCAAGTCAATGAGACTCAGTGATATTCCGCAAATGCGTTCTGCGGTATGGAACTGCTGGCGTGAGGCTGTCCAAGGACTCGATGAGGAAAAACTCATTTCGCCGTTCACAATTGATGAACCGCGTGACACCGGTTATTGGCATTTGCCCGAGGCACTTGAACCAAGTGCTGTAATGCCATATTACTTCATAAAGAAAGGTGAGAAACCTGGTAACGGTTATCCGATGTTCCTTTACATGCACGGTTCTGGTGACAAAAGGAGCGAGTGGGAAACCGGTTTCAAACTATGCCACAGTTATGACGATGCCCCCTCTCTGCATTTCATCCCGCAAATCCCGAATGGATACGGCGAACTTTACCGTTGGGCTATACAAAGCAAGCAATGGGCTTGGGAAAAACTGCTGCGCCTTACGTTCTTGAATGAGGACATTGATGCCAACAGAATATATTTTTATGGAATATCCGAAGGCGGTTACGGCAGTCAGCGCCTTGCCTCATTCTATGCCGATTACCTTGCCGGTGCAGGCCCTATGGCCGGAGGTGAACCGTTGAAGAATGCACCAATGGAGAATCTTGCCAACATTGCCTTCTCGTTGCGTACAGGTGAACTGGATTATGGGTTTGCCCGTAATGTCATGACATATAATGCTGCGGTGACAATAGACAGTCTGCGCAAAGAGCATCCAGGGCTTTATAGCCATTTTATTGAACTTGTCCCTGGCATGGGGCATGCAATAAACTACGAGGCTACAACCCCTTGGCTCAAGAAATTCAGCCGTAATCCTCATCCTTCATATTTTTATTGGGAAGACTACGATATGTATGGTCGTCATCGCACTGGTTTCTATAATCTGAAGGTAAATGAAACATCGCGCAACAGCGATGAGGAACGTACTTGTTACGAGGTGAAGATTGAAGATAATTGCATTGAACTGAATGTAAAAAATGTGAACTACACCACAACCCAGTCCATCTACAATATACCAATGTTTTTTTCTAAGGAGTATTCAGTGGCAACAAAGGGCAGTGTTACACTTTTCCTTAATGAGGAACTTTTTGACCTTTCACAGCCTGTCAAGGTAATAGTGAACGGCAAGGAGGCTTTTAATGGCAAGGTCAAGCCTACTGTTGAGGCAATGGTAGAGAGTTGTGCCGAGTACTTTGACCCGGAGCGTGTGTTCCCTGCAAAGGTGGAGGTGGAAATACGTTAAAACTTAAAAACGCTGTATAGACAATGCCGACGGCATCCCGTCAAGCAAGTGCTACAAACATTAAGTTGTGATATTTGCTGTGCAGGGGTTATTGGTAGCGTTTTTTTGACTATCTTCGCATGATTTTGCAGTTGAATTGAATAACCAATGAATCAGGAGTATCCATCGGCACTGCTTGAAAGGGCTGTTAAAGAGTTTACAAAACTTCCGGGTATCGGTCGCAAGACAGCTACCCGCCTTGTACTGCATCTGTTGCGCAAGAGTGAGGAAGAGGTTGCGGGTTTCTCCAATGCCATGATAACTCTCAAACGCGAGGCAAAGTATTGCAGCGAGTGTCACAGCATATCAGACACCGATATATGTCCAATATGTGCCAATCCCATGCGAGACCACAGTACAATATGTGTGGTTGAGAATATACAGGACGTGATGGCTGTGGAGAATACCATGCAATATCGTGGTGTTTACCACGTTCTTGGTGGTGTTATATCTCCAATGGATGGTGTATCGCCAGGTGACCTGCAGATAGAAAGCCTTATTAACCGTGTGGCGGCAGGTGAGGTCAATGAGGTTATCCTTGCGCTCAGTTCAACTATGGAAGGCGATACCACCAACTTTTACATATACCGTAAACTGCAGCAGTACGATGTTAAATTGTCGGTCATTGCTCGCGGAATATCTGTCGGTGACGAATTGGGGTATGCCGACGAGATAACACTTGGCAGTTCAATTAAGAACAGGACACCTTTTACAGGAAAAACAATATGAAAATGAGCAAGAAAGAGATTTTGAAATCGTTGAGAATAAATCATGCATTCTCCTTGTTTGCAGTAGCATTGGTGATTGTTGCATTCGAGACCGGTTTGCTTGATAAGGGCGCACTTGAGGCATTAATGCCTGTAAATGGCATGTATGTGCTTGAGGTGGTAGTAATTATGTCTACGGTTCTGCTTGTGCCTTATGCGATAAAAGGCTTTTCCGGCGCTCTGAACAAGGCTCTTGGTTGCAGTGAAGAGGATTTTCTGAAACTTTTTGCCCGCAAGAGTCTGCAAAGGATATTTATCCTTTTTGTAACTCTGTTGCTGAATACCTTTGTATATTACGGGGTGTGTTATGACGGCTCTCTCTATTGCGGATTGCTCTCTTTGTGTGCGTTGCTGTACAGTTTCCCTGCAAAGCAAGTCCTTGAGGGATATCTTGAAAAGAACGTGAACGTAAAATAACTTGAAATTTCCTGTGTTTATGAGGCTTTCGGTGGTAATAGTCAACTACAAGGTAAAGTATTTCCTTGAGCAATGCCTCCGCTCGGTAGAGAGAGCGGCAAAAGGAATTGATATGGAGGTAATTGTGGTAGACAATGCCTCGGGCGACGGTTCTGTAGAGTATATAAGAGAACGTTTTCCCGCTGTTACGCTCATTGCAAGTGAAGAAAATCTTGGCTTTGCCCGTGCCAACAATCTGGCAATAAAAAAGAGCAGTGGCGAGTACGTGCTGTTGCTGAACCCAGATACAATAGTTCCTGAAAACTGCTTTGCAGAATTCCTCAAATTTATGGACTCCACTCCCGGTGCCGGCGGTTGTGGTGCATATATGTTGCATGCTGACGGTTCATTCGCCTTAGAGTCGCGCCGTGGCTTGCCTACGCCATTCGTGGCATTCTGTAAAATGTCAGGCCTGGCATCGCTGTTCCCTAAGTCGCGGACATTCGGACGTTATTACATGCGTTACCTCAATGAAAACGAGGTGAACCGTATTGAGATAATGTCAGGAGCATTCATGTTCCTGCGTCGCAGCGCGCTCGATAAGGCAGGGTTGCTTGATGAGGATTTCTTCATGTATGGTGAGGATATTGACCTCTCTTGCCGCATAATGAAAAGCGGTTACCAAAACTACTTTCTTCCTGTGCGCATGCTGCACTATAAGGGAGAGAGTACAGTAAAGAGTTCCTACCGTTATGTCCACACATTCTATCAGGCTATGCAGTTATTCTTCAATAAGCATTATTCGCACTATTCGCTGCTCCTGAGTTTGCCCATAAACATGGCTATTTGGAGCCGTGCTGTGCTTGCTTATCTTGGTAACCAGTTCCGCCACAGAAAAGAGAGAAGCAATACGCTCTATCCTATGAATTGCCTTGTTGTTGGCCGTGCAGATGCCGTTAAACAAGTGATGCAATTGTTGAAAGACAGATATCCCGCATGCAAACATCATGCCATTATTGGAGATGAGGCCACGTTGCCCGCCGGGCATCTGACCCCAGGCATAGCTTTGGGAGAATATGATACCGTGGTATACGATACCTGTGCTTACTCATACAGTGCAGTATTGAACCTTATCTCGCGTGAGGGTGCAAAGCGTATGCGCCTGGGAACATATTCGGCAGAAACAAAAGTCTTTATATCAGATTGTGCAGTGCACACCACCTTAAATGAATAACAGTTGGCTTAAAAATGAGATAATGACATTGCGCGCTCCAGAGCCTGAGGACCTTGAGCTCATGTATGCAATGGAGAACGACACAGCGCTATGGAGTGTCGGTAATGCAATGTTGCCCTATTCGCGCTACACATTACGCAACTATCTTGAACAGAGCCGCCAAGACCTTATAACCGAGCGTCAGGCACGTTTTGTAATTGAACTTGCTGGCGGCGAGTGTGCCGGCATGGTAGACCTTGCCGACTACGACCCTATAAACAGCCGTGCCGAGGTGTGTATAGGGCTCTTGGGTAAGTACAGGGGGCAAGGTATCGCGACAGGGGCTTTGTCCTTGCTGTGCAAGTATTCCCATGAGAGATTGCATCTTCATCAGTTGTATGCTTACGTGCCGGCGTGGAATGCAGAAAGCATAAAATTATTTGAAAAGTGCGGGTTCACATCTGCTGCAGTACTCAAGGAGTGGATACATGCAAATAGCGGATATTGCGATGTCGTAGTCATGCAAAAAAAGTTGGAATAACCCGTTTTTTGTGTTCAAGAACAAAAAAATGATACTTTTGAAGAAAAAAAGAGTGAAAATGTTTGCAGATTAAAAATAAATCCCTACCTTTGCACACGCTTTGAGACACGAACAAAGCAAAAAACATTGACATTTTGGTGCGTTAGTTCAGTTGGTTAGAATATCTGCCTGTCACGCAGGGGGTCACGGGTTCGAGTCCCGTACGCACCGCAAAAGAGTTCCAAAGAAATTTGGGACTCTTTTTTGTTACAATAAAGCAAGGGGGAAGGATGGAGGATAAAACATTGATAATAAAGCATATAAATAAAGCGATGCAATCCTCATGCACCTTTCGATAGATAGAATAGCGAATAAAGCAAAAGAGGCAAAAAGGTTCATTTTGCAGTAGATTTGTTACCTATACTGTTACCTATACTGTTACCAAAAATTTTAGTGTTTCTCGGGTTCCGATAATTTGTTAAACATTAAATTACAACAAGTTATGTGGAATTTTTCCTTCGAGGGTTCATTTTCTTATACAAAATATTCAAACAAACCTATTATTATCCGCACTCGCTGAAAAAAATATTGGAGTAAACTTCGTATTTCTTGCCCGTTTGTGTGTATCTTTGTAAAAGTATGAATAAAATGATAGCAAAACCATTTGTAAAATGGGTTGGTGGCAAGACTCAATTATTAGAGGAGGTGAAGAAATCACTTCCTTCTGATATGCATGCACGCAATGAGTTGACTTATATAGAGCCTTTTGTTGGTGGTGGGGCGGTATTATTTTGGATTCTACAAACATACCCAAATATAAAACGAGCAATAATCAACGATATTAATGCGGAACTTATTTGTACGTACCGAGTTATACAAAATAATGTTGAAGATTTAATTTGCCTTCTTGCAAAAATACAGGAACAGTATATTTCACTGAACACAGAAGAACGTAAAGATTACTTTTTAGAAAAGCGTAAGATATTCAATTCTAAAAAATGTTCCGATGTAGAAACTGCCGCACTATTTATTTTCTTAAATAGAACTTGTTTTAATGGACTATATCGCGTGAACTCAAAAGGTGAATTTAATGTTCCTCACGGCAAGTATGCCAATCCTAAGATATGTGATAAAGAGAATTTAACAGCTGTTTCATGCCTTCTTCAAAAAGTGGAAATATTATGTGGTGATTTTGAACAAACGGAAAAATATGCAGGCAATAATTCTATTTTTTATTTGGACCCTCCATATAAACCATTATCAGAAACTTCATCATTTACTTCATACACAAAAGGTGGATTTAACGACGCTGAACAAGTACGACTGAGAGATTTTTGCACTCGAATATCAAGGCAAAAAACGCAATTTATTGCTAGCAATTCAGACCCGATAGAGAGTGCAGGAATATCGTTTTTTGAACAGATATATCGCCAATTCAAAATAAAAAGAGTATTTGCAACTAGACTTATAAATGCAGACCCTGAAAAAAGAGGTTTGGTGTCTGAAATTATGATTTCAAATGTATAATGTATCTCAAATGAAGGATTTCGATTTATTTATTTCTCAACTTAGCGAAACTAATGCCACATTAGATTCTTTTACCGATTTTGAAAAAGTATCTCGCAATGTCGCTAAAATCTCGATAAAACTGAATCAGTTGAATTATTTATTGGGAAAAGATGATTTGGAGACAGCTGTATCTGAACTATTTGAGGAAAATCCAAAATCATTTGAGGTTCTTGATATTTTGGTTGCTGTCCGCTCATCAGAAAACAAGAAAGTACTAAATGAAAACTTTAATCCAGTTTTGGTTAAATCTTATTTTACAGATGTAGATAGTATTTGTAAGTTTATCAAAGGGACAGGGCTGGCTGAAGTTTTTGTTTCAAACAAGATAACGAACCTTGTAGATTATGTTTTTGGTATTGAAGTTGGTCTTGATACTAATGCTAGAAAGAATAGAGGTGGTGATATTATGGCAAATGCCGTAGCAAAGATTTTTGCAGATGCAAATATAGTGTTTAGGTCAGAAGTAAATAGTACTGAATTTCCTGAAATTACAGCTTTAGGTGCAGATTTAAAACGTTTTGACTTTGTTATTGAAACGAAACATAAAACTTATTTAATAGAGACCAACTATTATAATGGCGGAGGTTCAAAATTAAATGAAGTAGCAAGGGCTTATTCAGAACTTGCACCAAAAATAAATCAATATGCATCATATGAGTTTGTTTGGATAACAGATGGACAAGGTTGGCACTCTGCAAAAAACAAATTGGAAGAAGCTTACAAAATAATACCAAGAGTCTATAATCTTACATCTATTTACCATTTTATTGATGAACTAAAAAATAGTTAGAATAACAAACTGCTAATCAGAAACAATTGTGATAACTCCTTATTATAAATCTTTAGATAGAAACTTTACACTCATAAAAGGAGATTGCATTGAATTGCTAAATAAGTTTGAATTTAAATTTGATATGATATTTGCTGACCCACCGTATCATTTATCAAATAATGGATTTAGTGTGCAGAGTGGAAAGAAGGTGTCTGTCAATAAAGGAATATGGGATAAATCACAAGGTTACGAAAAAGACTATTTATTTGACAGAGAATGGTTATCTGCCTGCAGGAACAAACTAAAAGACAATGGCACAATATGGATAAGCGGTACATATCATAATATATTTTCTATAGCACGTTGTCTTACAGAATTGGGTTTTAAAATACTTAATTGTGTTACTTGGGTAAAGACTAATCCTCCTCCTAATTTATCTTGTCGCTATTTCACACACTCCGCCGAATATATTCTATGGGCCAGAAAGAACTCCAAAAGCCCTCATTTCTACAATTATGAACTAATGAAGGAGATTAATGGTGGTACTCAAATGCGTGATGTTTGGAATTTGCCTTCTATCGCTAAATGGGAAAAATCATGTGGTAAACATCCAACACAAAAACCACTATGTGTACTATCTCGCATTATTCAGGCATCAACAAAAGAAGGAGCGTGGATACTTGACCCATTTACAGGAAGCAGTACAACTGGAATTGCTGCAAATCTTTTAGGACGTCGTTTCTTAGGCATAGATATTAACGACGAGTTTCTGCAAATCAGTAAAGCTAGAAAAGAAGAGATTGAAAGTATTGTAAAGCAAAAAGAGTATATTTGTAAATTGCAAAAACAAGCTAAACTATTCGGTAAAACAAAAAACGGTATTATAGTATCAGACCTAGAATATTCATATGCAAGAGAACTTCCTTTTTAGTTTCTAAATGTTACCAAAGTTGGAACCTTGATAAAACTAACTGATAAAATCGGTCTCTTGCCTTATTGAGGAAGGGGTTTATTTACGGGGCAGTAGTCCCGTACGCACCGCAAAACGAGTTCCAAAGAAATTTGGGACTCTTTTTTGCTTGTGTTTGCTTCTTTCTTTATATATAACTCTGTCAAAACATATGCCGTTAATAGAAAAAAGAATATCTTTGTAAAGAAAAGCGCCCGGCACAGAGTTTACAAGTCGAATAAAACTTTGCTCGCGAGTTGCAAGCAACATCCCTCGGTCGTTTTATTCTTGCCGTTGTTGTCTTAACGCAGCAAATAAGGGAATGGGGTAACTCGCTATTCATGAAATAACAGCAACACGATAATCCACCGCTCAAACATCCCCCATTCTTTACCCTTATTTGCTGCTAACAACAACTGTTGCTCACACAGTGCCGGATTATTTTTAAAATTACTTCTGCTGTTGATTACGCACCTGAAACAGGTGATAAATTAGGATTATTCCCATGGTGTGGGAATATCACAAAGTGGCAAAACAGCAAATAGCAAACAAATTCCTGTTCTTATATTAGCATAGTCATAAATAAACAGTTTATAACTTGCTCGGATAAATGCTTTTGCGTACATTTGTACGCATCAACCTCATTGATGGTTGATGTAACATATTGGTAAAAAGAGCGTTTTGTCTTTATCCTACGCTGAAATCTGGACAATTTCAACCCTTTGGATAATGAGCAAGGTGCTCACGTCAATGTTATATATACACCCGTTAGGGTGTGATGTATATCGCTTGGCGTGGGCTATTGTTTGTTACAAATGGGTGGGCAGTCCAGAGCCTCAGCGTGGTAACTACAATAGTTCCCACGCTACTTTTTTTGTATATATCCTTGCCTTGGGAACGGGTAGAGGAGTAAATATCATACACATGACAGAACCTTCAAAAGATTTAAAAAAGATAGAGGGTGCGGCTCCTAACGGTGTAGCCGTCGTGAACTGTAATGACTTTGTAATAAGAAGATAAATGCAACCAAGACATCATAACAGAAGACAGTATTTTAACGAGCTCGCTGTTACAAGTGAGAAGTACTTTAT
>JAZNDZ010000038.1:0-11615 GCA_045588345.1 Bacteroidaceae bacterium | reverse complement strand
ATAACGGGAGTATGTACCTTTGGTCCTGCTGTGTCCTACCTTCTTTGCAAACTCGACATTATGTTTAACCAATGTCTCTTGCTTTACTCCGATACCAAGATAGGCATCTTTGAGTTTTGCAGACGTAACATAACCATCGCTACGCATCAGCTCCTGATAGTGGCGGTTTACATCCACACGTATTCTATCAACCGCTGCTTTGATTCTTTGTGCTTCGAGACTCTTGCCCGTAGCACGACTATTTTTCACATCCCACAATCGTGGTGAAACATCCATCTTGCAACTGAATTGCTTTACTTCTCCATCAACGGTCAGACGGCACATCAGCGGAAGATTGCCATTGGGCTTCTCGCTGCCTTTCTTCACATAGAAGAGAATCTTAAATGTACTTCTCATACTCACTAATTTTTTTTACAAAATTACTTCTTAGTGAGTTATATGAGGGTATGCAAAATACCGCAAATCACTGAATACTACAACCTTACTAATAAAAAGTATCCTGACTGTCTGGTAACGATATGGGAACTCAACTTGTGCTTAGTTTTGCCAAAAGGGTTGTTTTTCAACCTCTGAAATGCACTGAATCCCAAACCTAACTTGCAGACAATCAGGATGCTTTCTCCTTATCGCAATATTTCGCTTTTTTCTTAGGTGTTTATTTTACAACGAGTGAAGCAAAACTTGGGGAACCAAATACACTTTTTAGTCATCTTCATGAGTCATCTGAAGAAGCAGTAACTCCTTGCATTACCGGGCATTGCTGCACACAAACTCCTCGGCCGGTTTAAGAGCATCCAATTTTCCCACATCAATGAATTCAAGATTATCGGCAACAACGCCATACACAGGATACTTTGCCGCCAACCACATGTAGAAGTTCATTATGGGGAAACGGGTGCCCTTCGTTTCATCAATCGGCAACCCCTTTTCCACAACATACTCTTGCATTTGCGCAAGCACCTTGTCACTGAGTATGTGAATACCCGAGAATGCCAAAGCACGGCAATCCTTAGGGTCAATATCGGGCGAGGTGACATGATAGTCACCACTGTCGGTATTCATCCACCCTACAAGGCGCAATGTATCCGGATTAAAGAGCAGAAAGCGTGTAGTTTTACGTTCGCTAACAAGCAGAGTTGCCATAGCATCATCATTCACCTGTTTCCCGAACCACTGAATATCACAGTTGGAAAGGATGTCGACATTGTGGATAAGAAACCTGCCGCACCCTTCAAGATAACGGCGTGCATGCAACACAGCCCCGCCGGTTTCAAGCAACAGTTCACGCTCGTCGCTTATCTCGACAAGCATTTTGCCATCACTGACAGCATCTCGTGAAGCAGTAATCCAATCCTGCTCATTCACCCATTGCTCAACCTTGTCGGCAAAGTAATGTATGTTGACAACAGTTTCCTTTATGCCTGCGGCATAGAGTTTCCTTGCCACATGCTCAATAAGCGGTTTCCCGCATACTGGAACAAGGGCCTTTGGCAATGTATCGGTAAGCGGTTTGAGACGTGTGCCCAAGCCCGCAGCAAAAATCATGGCTTTCATAGAGAACATTTTATTACTTTACGAAAGTAACTCAAAAAGATGAAATGGCGAAACCGGTAGGCAAAAAATAAGTTACTTATTTTGTTCTGCACCCGCGTTTGACTATCTTTGCATTGTTTATTGGCGTTCAAGGAAATGACAGAAAGCAAAGAAAACAGTAATAGAGAAAGTGCAATGCGTGACGGTACAGTACTCGCATTGTTATGGATTGTAACCTTCACGCTTTCCACCGTTATGCTGAAGTCCGTCAACAACGGCTACGGCATTGTCGCGTCATTGGGCACAATGGCACTGACAATGATGTCGCCGTTTGTAGTCTACAAACTCTCTTTGAAACACAGGAACAACGAGCGCAACGGTACAATGACATACAGCGAGGCATGGTTCTACATATTCACAATGTACTTGTGTGCAATCATTCTGTCATCCATTGCGCAATACATATTCTATGCATATATCGACCCTGATATTTTTGCCGGAGTCATCCCCGAATTCGAAAAATTAGCCATAACCAACGGCCTTGATGCCGAAAGCATAAAGATATTCACCGGTACATTTGAAATGCTGGACAAGATGAGTGCCGGAGAGATTGTGCTATCACAGATGAGCGGACACATAACAAGAACAATTGTCCTCACATCGCTAATAGCACTTGCAATAAAGAAGAAAACTGCATACAAATAACAGAAATGGATATATCAGTAATAATACCGCTGTATAACGAAGCCGAGTCATTGCCTGAGCTCACAGCATGGATTCAGCGCGTAATGAAAGAGAACAAATTCTCTTACGAAATAATTTTCATAAACGACGGAAGCACCGACAACTCCTGGGAAGTGATTGAGAAACTGGGCAAGGAAGACAGTAACGTACATGCCATAAAGTTCCGCCGCAACTATGGCAAGTCCCCCGCCCTGTTCTGCGGATTTGAACGTGCAAAGGGCGACGTTGTAATAACCATGGATGCCGACCTCCAGGACAGCCCCGACGAAATCCCCACCCTCTACAGAATGATTAAGGAGGATAATTACGACCTTGTATCGGGCTACAAGAAAAAGCGCTACGACCCGCTAAGCAAAACCATTCCCACAAAATTGTTCAATGCGACAGCACGCATGGTATCGGGGATAAAGAATCTGCACGACTTCAACTGCGGCCTTAAGGCATACCGCAACGATGTGGTAAAAAGCATTGAAGTCTATGGCGACATGCACCGTTACATCCCCTACCTTGCAAAGAATGCAGGCTACACCCGAATAGGTGAACATGTAGTACAGCACCAGGCACGCAAATACGGAAGCAGCAAGTTCGGGATAAGCCGTTTCTTCCACGGATACCTGGACCTCATGTCGCTGTGGTTCCTTTCCAAGTTCAGTTACCGCCCGATGCACATGTTCGGCCTCCTTGGCTCGCTGATGTTCGTGATTGGATTCCTGGCAGCAATAGTAGTAGGAGCAACCAAACTCTATGCTCTTGCCAACGGCATGCATTTCCGTCTTGTAACCGATTCACCATACTTCTACATTGCGTTGACAATGATGATTCTTGGTACACAACTATTCCTCACAGGTTTCCTTGCCGAAATGATAAGCCGCACATCACAAGAGAGAAACAAATACAATATCTCTAAAGAGATTTAAAAGCCTCTTAACATAAAAGATGAAAAGCAAAAACATCATATACATCATAGCCCTGCTGGTTGCCACAGCATTCACAAGTTGCGATAACGGTTACGACTGCTATCTTGAGAACATCGCATACAACAGGATTGGGTTCTACAAGAGCGACAGCACAGAACTGAAATATGATTTCCCGGAGGTTCTGACCGTGTCACTCATGGTCAACGGAAAAGATTCTATTGCAGTGAACCACATTCAGAACGCCGACGGACTCATACTCCCTATGAGTTATACAAATGAATGCGACACCGTAATCTTCAGTTACGAGAACAATATATCCGACACCCTGTATGTCTTTCACCAGAACATACTTTACTACCAGTCAATGGAGTGCGGCACTATAATGTACCACAAACTGGAAGATATAAGATATACCGACAGATATATCGACTCGGTTGCCATTGCAAACGAATATGTAAAATTTGACGGAAATGAGAATGTTAAGATATTTTTTATTGAGTAGCGCCCTGCTGTTCTTGCCGCTGACGGCAAAATCGCAAGAAAAGAGGGGAAATGCACCCGAAGAAAAGAAAAGCATAGACTTCTCGTTCAGGAGTATAAGCGTATCGGCCGATTTGTTCGGTCTTGCATACTCATTGCTCGATGATTATACAAGCAGCGAAGTTGCCATTGAGGCCAATTTCGGCAACCGCATATACCCTACCGTTGAAGCCGGATACGGCTGGTGCGATGCCATTGACGAAACAAACGGTATAAGATACAAGACAAGCGCGCCATATTACCGCGTAGGTCTCAACTACAACTTCAGCACAAGCAAAGAAAACCCGAATCCCAATTACAGCATCTTCGCCATAGGACGTTTTGCCTGGTCAAGTTGCGAATACGATGTCGTGACACCGCCGGTCATTGACCCCGTATGGGGAGGTGGCGCAGCATTAGACCTCAAAGGAGTGGAAGGAAGTGCTACATGGGCTGAGGTAGGAGTAGGAATAAGGATGAAAATCACAAAGAATTTTCACATGGGCTGGACAATACGCTACAAAACACGCATAAGCCAGGAAAAAGGCCCTAATTCACAGATGTGGTATATACCGGGTTATGGTACCAACCAGAGCACCTGCTTTGGCGGCACATATAACCTTATATTCGAGATACCGTTCAAATAAACCGTTAATAGAGTAAGTCAATGGTTTTATAGCCTTAACCGGACAATAAATACAACATGAAAAGATGAAGAAAGGAATCAGCATCTGGAAAATCGCATTCCTTGTTTTCCTTATGATAGGAACCATATATATAATAAGGAACAAGCAGGAGGAACAGACAGCCAAGAACTGGAACAATATCGACGAAAAGGGGCAAGCCTACAGTTCTGTATCCATTGAAAAGGATTACGTACAGAACAGAGGTTCTGTGT
This sequence comes from Bacteroidaceae bacterium, assembly GCA_045588345.1. Lineage (GTDB taxonomy): Bacteria > Bacteroidota > Bacteroidia > Bacteroidales > Bacteroidaceae > HGM04593. Next base: position 7,004 of record JAZNDZ010000038.1, on the reverse strand, counting down.
TCGGCACATACTACAGCATCACATATAGCAGTGCGCAAGACCTCCACAACGAGGTAAGAGAGACACTTGCCAAAGTAGACAATTCACTCTCACCGTTCAACAGAAATTCTCTCATAAGTGCAATAAACGAGAACCGTGACACCGTTGCCGATGCAATGTTCACACACATATTCAACCTGGCACAGAGCATATCCGAAAAGACCGGTGGAGCATTCGACATAACCGTTGCTCCCCTTGTAAATGCTTGGGGATTCGGTTTCAGAAACGGAATAAAAGTTGACAGCACAACAGTAGACAGCCTATGCCGGTTTGTGGGATACAGGAATGTCGCTTTGGAGAACGGCAAAATAATAAAGCAACACCCGGAGACAATGCTCGACTGCAGCGCCATAGCCAAAGGATACGGATGCGACGCAGTTGCAGAAACCCTTAGAAATAGAGGCATAAACGATTTTCTCATTGAAATTGGAGGCGAGGTTGTCGCCGCCGGCAGAAACCCCAAAGGCAAAGCATGGACAATTGGCATAAGCAAACCAACAGATGACCCCGAAGGCAAGAGCAACGAACTGCAGACAGCTGTGAAGGCAAGCGGCAAAGGCATTGCCACATCGGGCAACTACCGCAACTTCCGCGAGGAGAACGGACGCAAGATTGCGCACACCATTGACCCGCGCACCGGCTATCCGGTGAGCCACAGCCTGCTGTCGGCCACAGTAATTGCCGATGATTGCGCAACAGCCGATGCATACGCCACAGCATTCATGGTAATGGGTATTGAGAAAGCCATGGAGATATGCAGCAGTGATAACAGCATTGATGCGTTCTTCATATACAGCGACAACGACGGCACACTGAAGACCGCTGAGACTGCCGGCATGAAAAATTACTATTGATAACCTGCAAGAGTGCATATAAGGCACTTTAATGCAATAGCCGGTACTGTTGAATTTTATTTTGAATATTAAAAGTACATATAAAAAACTTTATGTAACTTCGCAGTGACAGCATAACGCAGTCATGACATTTTGGAAATATTGACTCAATCGCCTCTGAATCACCACCTCGGATTATGAACGAGTTAATTATTACACATGTTGATAGTGTGCGCAACAGGCGCAGGCTATCTCATAATGTGTAATGGTTTGTGGTGAACCAGGAGGCGTATGACGGTAGTCTGCGCTTTTCTTTTTATAGCATGGCGCAACCCGGCCGGAAGTTTATGTTTAACCCTTAAATACCACAACCATGAAGAGAATTTTCTTATTTGCATTGATTGCCGCATTTGCATTCGTTGCCGAAGCACAAACATACAAGTTCTATGCAACAGATTTCAAATCCAAGACAATAGATAAAGACGGAGTATGGAGCGAATGGAGCAAATATTGTGCTACGGAACTGATTCCCTGAACACAATGTTTTTTGTATCGCTGAACCTTATCAGTTTATTGTAGAGGATATCTCATTTATCAGATACGACAAATTCGAGGTAAATAGTTTTACAGAAATTGCAAGCAAAATAATTCCGAAGAACTTACGCGTGAAGTATATGCCGCCCTTGCCAAGCAATCTTATAAGGAACGAAGTAGCACTGAGCATCGCAAACACAACCACAGCATTCAACACAAGGGCCATGAGGATATTGGACGGTGCATATTCGGCCTTTAACGAAAGAAGCGTAGTGAATGACCCGGCACCCGCAAGCAACGGGAACACAAGCGGAACTATTGTCGCATCGTTCGCTGCAATTGAAGAATCCTTGAAAATCTCAATGTCAAGCACCATTTCAAGCGCCATGAGAAAAATCACTATCGAACCCGCCACGGCAAAAGAGTTGATATCAACACCAAAGAGATTCAGAATCCAATCACCCACAAAGAAGAACAGGAACATGAGACCGAATGCAAAGAACACAGCCTTTACCGGATTTATAATCTTGCCCTTGTCGCGTATCGAAAGCACGATAGGCATGATACCGATGGGGTCAATGACAGCAAAGAGCACAATGAATGCACTCAGGAACTCAACTGAATTGAAAGAGGCAAAGAAGTCCATATTTCACCTTATTAAATATTAAATGGCAAATTACTATATGAGATACTTTGCAAATGCTTGAAGCAACATGCATAGACAAAGCAACTCAACCCAAACATTTATAAAAGTATAAACGCATATTCTATGCAAAAATATAAATATTCCGCAAAAGACAAAAACGTTATACAGTAAAAGAAAGAAGAAAGCGACTTAAAAAAAACAAAAAAGAAACAATTGGAAACAAATTGCCTGCAGCAACAGTGCATACAATCATTGATAAAGCACAAAAAGCACGAGAAACTTAAATTTTAATAAAATTCCTGCACCATAAACGCTGCTAATTGAAGATATTTTTGTACCTTTGTGCCCGAATTCTATCAACATAATGTCTAACTCATTAACTTTTAAAAAATTATGAGCGAAATTCTAACAGGTACACCCGATTTCAATTGGGATTCGTACGAAAAAGGCGAGAACATCTCAGGTCTCTCACACGAGCAGCTTGAGCAGGCTTATGACAAGACCTTGAACAAGGTATCAAGCCGCGAAGTTGTAAACGGTACCGTTATCGGTATCAACAAGCGTGAAGTTATTGTAAGCATTGATTACAAACAGGACGCTATCATTCCAGTAAGCGAGTTCCGCTACAATCCCGACCTCAAGGTTGGTGACCAGGTAGAGGTTTATATCGAGAACCTCGAGGACAAAAAAGGCCAGTTGAGCCTTTCACACAAGAAAGCACGTGCAAGCCGTTCATGGGAACTTGTAAACAAGGCTATGGAAGAGCAGGCAGTTGTACGTGGCTACATCAAGTGCCGCACTAAGGGCGGTATGATTGTTGACGTATTCGGTATCGAGGCATTCTTGCCAGGTTCACAGATTGACGTTAAGCCTATCCGTGACTACGATGCATACGTTGGCCAGACAGAAGACTTCAAGATTGTAAAGATCAATCAGGAATTCAAGAACGTTGTTGTTTCTCACAAGGCACTTATCGAGGCTGAGCTTGAGGAGCAGAAGAAGAAGATTATCAGCACACTCGAAAAGGGTCAGGTACTCGAGGGTACAGTCAAGAACATCACTTCTTACGGTGTGTTCATCGACCTCGGCGGTGTTGACGGTCTTATCCACATTACAGACCTCTCTTGGGGCCGCGTAAACGATCCTACAGAGGTTGTTGCACTTGACCAGAAGATTAATGTCGTTATCCTCGACTTTGATGACGAGAAGAAGCGCATTGCTCTTGGTTTGAAGCAACTCACTCCACACCCATGGGATGCTATTGATGCAGACCTCAAGGTTGGCGATGTTGTCAAGGGCAAGGTAGTGGTTATGGCAGACTACGGCGCATTCATTGAGATTGCTCCGGGTGTAGAGGGCCTTATCCACGTTTCAGAAATGTCTTGGAACCAGCACTTGCGTTCAGCTCAGGACTTCATGAAGGTAGGCGAAGAGGTAGAGGCAGTTATCCTCACACTCGACCGCGACGAGCGCAAGATGTCACTCGGTATCAAGCAACTCAAGGAAGATCCTTGGACAAACATCGACGAGAAGTATCCTGTTGGTTCTAAGCACACAGCAAAGGTTCGCAACTTCACAAACTTCGGTATCTTCGTTGAGATTGAGGAGGGTGTTGACGGTCTTATCCACATCAGCGACCTCTCTTGGACAAAGAAGGTTAAGCACCCGTCTGAGTTTACACAGATTGGCGAGACTATTGACGTTCAGGTTCTTGAGATTGACAAAGAGAACCGTCGCCTGAGCCTTGGTCACAAGCAGCTTGAAGAGAACCCATGGGATGTATTCGAGACAATCTTCACCGTTGGCTCAATCCACGAGGGTGTTATTACAGAACTCATCGACAAGGGCGCAGTTGTATCATTGCCTTACGGTGTTGAGGGCTTCGCAACTCCTAAGCACCTCGTTAAGGAGGACGGCACACAGGCAGCCGCTGAGGAAAAGCTCCAGTTCAAGGTAATCGAGTTCAACAAGGAGGCTAAGAGAATCATTCTTTCACACAGCCGCATCTTCGAAGATGCAGCAAAGGAGGAAGAGAAGGCTGAGAAGAAGGCAGATGCAGCTGCTCGCAAGAGCAAGAAGGCCGCTGAAGAGCAGACACCTGCTATCCAGAACCAGGCTGCTTCAACAACTCTCGGTGACATCGATGCACTCGCAGCACTCAAGAGCAAGCTCGAAGGCAACGCAGAATAATTGAAATAGATTATTCAATATAAAAATCAGTGCTATCCCGCAAGGACAGCACTGATTTTTTATTTAGCAGCAAGCGGTTAAAGGCAAACTTCCTAACACTTAACTCCCTTAGCACCCTTTTTGACTGAAACCACATATTAAACAAACACCCGCACATTCACTTGCATTATCCCCAAACAATAACTAAATTTGCCGGCGATGGAACCATTTGAAGTACATATCTTAGGCTGTGGTTCGGCACTGCCCACAACACGCCATAATGCAAGTTCACAGGTTGTCAGGATTGGCAACAAGCAGTTCATGATAGATTGCGGCGAAGGTACACAACTGCAACTGCGCAAAGGGCATGTACACTTCTCATTCATAAACCACATTTTCATCTCCCACCTTCACGGCGACCACTGCTTTGGACTTATCGGACTGATATCCACATTCGGGCTATTAGGCCGCACAGCACCGTTGCACATATATGCCGACCCCAAACTTGAGGAACTGATGAGACCGCAGTTGGATTTTTTCTGCAAAGGAATGAACTATCCCCTGTTCTTCCACCACATCGACACACAAGAGCACGGAATAATTTATGAAGACAACACCATCACAGTAGAAACCCTTCCCCAAAAGCACCGCATTCCATGTTGCGGATTCCTTTTTAAGGAAAAGCCCAAGAAACGACATCTTATAGGCGAATCAGTCAATTACTACAACATTCCAACATACATGCGCCAAGCAATAAAGGACGGGGCCGACTTCACGACTCCCGAAGGCGAGACAATACCCAACAGCCGCCTTACCAGAGATGCCGACCCCTCACGCAGTTATGCATATTGCAGCGACACTCTACCCTGCCCCGAAAACTGCAAATACATGAAAGATGTAGATCTACTTTACCATGAAGCCACATTTGCAGAAAGCGAAAAAACAAGAGCAGCAACAACACACCACAGCACAGCCATTGAAGCCGCGACAATTGCCAAAGAAGCAAACGCCAAACGCCTGATAATAGGACACTTCTCATCACGCTATGACGATAGCAACAGACTGCAAGAGGAAGCCGCATCAGTGTTCCCCGACACCTTATGTGCCGATGAAGGAATGGTAATTGACGTACAATAGTTAAACCTTTACCACCAAAAGGTGTCAAAATAGAAAACACAGTAAATGACAGACAGGGGATATAACGAATTAGAGATTATAGCAGGCCTCAAGGACGAGAGCAGAAGAGCCGCAGCATTCTCTGTCATAGTCAATCGGTACAGCCAGCAAATTTACTGGCACATACGTCGCATGGTACTATCCCATGAAGATGCCAACGACCTTGTACAGAACACATTCGTCAAGGCCTGGATAAACATAGACAAATTCCGTGGCGATTCACGCATATCAACATGGCTCTACAGGATTGCCATAAATGAAACTCTCACATTCCTGAGCAAGAAGACAAACAGCACCGTATCGATAAACAGCCCGGAAGGAGCCGTTGTCGAATTGCTTGAGAGCGACGCTCACTTCTGTGGCGACAAAGCCGATGCACTATTGCATGAGGCAATAAGCAAATTACCCGACAAACAACGCCTGACATTCATCATGAAATATTTTGAGAATATAAAATACGAAGAGATGTCAGAGATTCTCGGAACAAGCGTGGGAGCACTGAAGGCATCGTACCACATTGCAGTGAAAAAGATTGAAGAATATTTGAAAGACAAAGATTAAACCTTTATATATAAACAGAATCAAAGATACAGAGGCTATAGATATGAAACTGGAAGATTACAAGAACAGACAACCGTTCAGCACCCCTGAGGGATATTTTGAGGGGTTGAACAGGAGCATTATCAATGCCACAGGCAAGGTTCCGGAAATAAATGCCACAAAAAAGCATTACACCCTTGGCTGGTGGACAAGAACTATCGGCTATGCAGCCATGTTGGCAATAGCAATCTTTGTTGCGGACAACATTGCAAAAGACAATGACACTGCAAGCGAAAAAGCCGTTGCAAGAAGTATTCAGGAGGGGCAGATGTTGGACAATGAGATGATTGATAACATACTGACCAACTACCCCATTGATGATTACACATTCTATTGTTATCTCACCGACACCGACATCGATTAATATCCCGCAAATATACTACAGAAATGAAAAAGATTATATTCACATTGGCATTGGCAATTCTGTCGACAGGAACTCTCCTTGCACAGGATTCAAACAAAAGAAAGAGACATTTTTCACCGGAAGAGTTCCAGGCCAAACAGAAGGAATTCATAAAGGAAAAGGCCGAGATGACCGATGAGCAGTCCGCGGCATTCTTCCCGTTGTTCTTTGAACTGCAAAAGAAAAAATTCGAACTTGAGCACAATGCGCGCAAGGAGATAAAGTTCAAACGCAAAGAAAAACCCACCGAAGAGCAGTGCCGTAATTTCGTAAACAGAATGGCAGAAGTTAAGGTAGAGGTTGCAAAACTTGAACAAGCATATACAGAAAAATATCTCAAAGTCATTCCGCCATGCAAGTTGCTTGAGATACAACATGCCGAAGGGATGTTCCAGCGTCACTTGATGAAAGAGATGATGCGCCACCGGGACAAGAACGAGAAGAGAAGACAATCCAAAGAGGCTGACTAAAAAGGCTCTTTTGTTGTTACGCTTGCCCGAAAAATACTCATTTACGCTTAGTAAACTGCGTTTTTTCGGGCTTTGCAAGCCTAAAAATAGTTCTTTTTATCCAACCTCCCTACAAACGTGGGTGACCCATTTCA